>NZ_QJTG01000048.1:0-15477 GCF_003217275.1 Bacillus sp. 196mf | reverse complement strand
GTGGCCCAACTGGCCACCGGTTGGACGCTGGGAGGATTTGCGCAAACTTTTTGTAACAGGTTTACGCAAACCATCTGTAGAAGGTGGTTTATGACTATTTGTAGAGTTTTTTTTTGAAGCATGTTCTAGTTCTTGAATCCGTTTTTCTAACTTAGAGAATGTTTCTTCAAATAAAGAAATAACAGCTTCAGGTCCTTTTTTATATGCATCTAAAATGATTTTTCGATCGACCATCCTATTCACCCCCCTGTTTGATATACTCAGTATTTACAAATGGGAGGCATATGAAACTAGTAAAATTAAAAAAAGACACCAAAAGGTGGCTGAGTAGTTACCAAAAATGGATATTAATAAATAAAACGGGCTTAATAAAATTAAGCTCGTTTTATTTATTTTGCTTAAGAAAGAAATGGAACAGTGGTATATATGATACCTGCCCCATCATACTCTCCTGTCGCAAAGTATGAAAATGTAAAGAAACCTGTGACCGTAAAAATTACAATAAGAAAAAGTGTGAAGATAAATTTTAACATGTAAGGTCCCCTCATCCAAAAATAACTTCATAGAGTATTATAGTATACGAATATTTTATTTCCAATTGTTTACTGGTTAAAAATGAGAAGTCAGACATGTTTTGTATGTTGTAATGGAATGATTATTTGTAATGGATTTTGTATTTTTTGTAAATGTCATATTGTGATGGACGTGTGCATACTCCCAATCATGATCATTAAAATTTATGTTTCGGGGAGGGAGAAGTGGAACGACATCGAACAAGTTGACGAAACGAAAGCTACTAGCTACTTGTAGTTTATAATAATTTCGAAAAGCGATATCTCCTACTTTTGGAGAAGCGAATGTATAAAGTCCATACTGTGCGAAGGCAGTATTTATACGTGCATCTAATATGTGTAATGTGGCAAGCGCACCACCTAGACTATGGCCAGTAGCTAGCAGTTTTTTATGTGCTGGCAATGATACGAGCATATCCATAATAGAATCACGACAAGACTCATAAATAGAGAGAAAGCCGTTATGGACATTTCCGCTATTTAAAGCATAAGGATAAGGTTTTTGATTGACGAGAGAGTCAATAATCCAATCAGGGTCTGTTTGAGTGCCCCTGAAGGCAACGATAATTGTATCCTCAGATTCTAATATAAACCCGAACCATTCTGTTGTTTGAATGGCTTTTCCTTGAAACCCTTGTACATATTGAAAACCATCTGGTATTTCGAAAATACCATTTTGTTTATATTGTTCATACGTTAACTCACAACAAGAAGCTAACAGTATGGCAGTGTCTTTATCAAAGGATAAAGGAGTACGCATTAAGGAAGCCCTCCTTAAGAAAAGGTATAGTTTAATATATGCGGTGAGGAACTTGATTCATGCTTTTGGAAAAAAGACTTGAACCTACAGTTACGTGAGGGAGTATGATTTTTGTAAACATATTGTTAGGAGGAGTGTAAGATGAGCAAAAGGGAAGGCTGTTCAATTGGTGAGTTTGCAAAGAGGACAGGCACATCAATACGGACACTACAATATTACGATGAAATTGGACTACTTAAACCTGGAAAGAATGTTAGCTCTGGTCACCGTGTGTACAAAGGAAAAGATATATTAGAACTACAGAAAATAGTGAGTCTTAAAGTATTAGGATATAGTTTAGAAGAAATACGCGTTATGCTGAAAATGCCAAGTTTGAATGTAAATTTAAAAGAAACGTTGGAACAACAAAGAAAAGCCTTTGAAGAAAAGAGAAGACACATTGAAGTTTCGATAAAGGCGCTTGAACGAACAATGGTATGTCTTGAGGAAGATGAAGAGTTGGATAGTGACATATTAATGAGTCTAATTAACAGCATTCAAAAAGAAAACGAACAACGTTTATGGCTTGAAGGATATGTATCAAAAGACTTGGCTGATGGATTATATAATAAGTCGGAAGAAGAGGGCATAGCACTTGATAAAGAGTTTGTGCGTTTAGCAAAAGAAGTGAAAAGATTATTCGGAAGACAAATTGAGGATTCAGAAGTGCAAAAATTGGTTGATGAACATATGAAGGCGACTCTTAAGTATGTTGGTGAAGAGACAATGTATTCTTTAGGTAAATTAGAGAATGTAGAAGAACAATATAATAATATGATGCCATCTCCTTACACGGAAGAAGAAGAGACATGGCTTAATGAAGCGATGGAGTATTATATGATTCGAAATGGTATGTATAGCCCTCCGCAGTAAAAATAAAGTGCCATAGTCATAAACTTTAGAGAAATGCCTCCGATGTTTTTTTGCATTGGAGGCATTTTTTACTCTTTTCCATCTAAAAGGTGAACAAGGCCACCTAATATACTACTTTCACCAGTACTTTATAATGCTGGGCTTGTAAGAGGTTTGAAAAAATAGTCTGTATATATTTGAACGATGATTACCTATTTACTTGTGTTTGTTCGCACTATATACCGAAAATTTCGGGAAACGAAACATATTATTTATCTGTTTGTTTTTGCTTTTTTTTCAAATACTCCGCACGTAATTGTTCAAGTTGCTGCTTTTTATCAAATTTGGCAGGCTTCTGTTTTTCATGAAACTTTGCCACAGCTACCTGACTTTTGGAATCCAATTGATATTTTCCCACTTTGTTCACCTACTTTTCTTGTCTTGAAAGAGAATCTATTCAACAAATATAATATACCTTATTTTACTGAAGTAAACCTTATTACTTTATTTCATCTGCTTTTTCTCGTTTGTAGACGTAAATTAAAACACCCTTTCACTGCATTACTGCAAGCAAGGGTGTTTAATTTTAGTATTATATTAGTCGATGGACAAGCCTGCATAAGGGCCCTTTTTACTCTTTCCCATCCAATAAACGACCAAGGCCACCTAATACACTACCTTCGCCAGTACTTTGCGCTGCTGGGCTTGTAAGGCGTGCTGCTAATCGGCTAAGTGTTAAGGACTGAATCCAAACTGTTCCAGGACCTTCTAATGTTGCGAAGAATAAACCCTCGCCGCCAAATAGAGCTGTTTTTACTTTACCAACGAATTCGATATCATAGTTAATATCTTTTGTCATGGCAACGAGACAACCTGTATCAATGCGAAGTTTCTCACCAGGTTTTAATTCACGTTTATATACAGTTCCACCTGCGTGCATGAAAGCAAGGCCGTCACCTTCAAGTTTCTGCATGATAAACCCTTCACCACCGAAGAAACCAGTTCCTATTTTTTTCGTAAATTCAATTCCGATAGAAACACCTTTTGCGGCACAAAGAAAGGCATCTTTTTGACAAACTACTTTTCCTTGATATTCTGTTAAATCTACAGGAATAATTTTACCAGGATAAGGAGCAGCAAATGAGACGTGGCGTTTGCCGTGACCTGTATTTGTAAATACAGTCATAAACATACTTTCGCCTGTAACGAGACGTTTACCAGCGCCCATTAATTTGCCGAATAAACCGTTAGATGGGCCAGAACCGTCACCAAAGATTGTTTCCATTTCAATGTAATCTTCCATCATCATCATTGCGCCAGCTTCTGCGATAACGCTTTCTTTTGGATCTAATTCAATTTCAACAAACTGCATATCATCGCCATATAGCTTATACTCGATTTCATGTGCTTGCATTTTTTCACCTCATAAATATGTAGTAATTATATTGTACAGAAGTTAAAAGAATTAGAGTACTGTATTTTTGTTAATTTTTGAATAAAAATAGAATGAAAATTTAAGGTTATACTAGGATTATAAAAAATGATGGAATGAAAGTGTTCTCATTTGACGTTTTCGATATAGCATGATATAGTGAAAGCACTATTGAGCTACATAATGTGGTACGGAAATAAAGCACGTTGTATTAAAGGCTGTAAGCTTGTTATACATTCATGTCCTTTATATCCACCTTTTCATGTGGATTCATAGTTTCATTTTTATTTAGGAGGTACATGACATGCAAACAGGTAAAGTTAAATGGTTTAACGGCGAAAAAGGTTTTGGCTTCATCGAAGTTGAAGGCGGAGAAGACGTATTCGTACATTTCTCAGCTATCCAAGGCGACGGCTTCAAAACTTTAGAAGAAGGTCAAGAAGTTTCTTTCGAAATCGTTGAAGGAAACCGCGGACCACAAGCAGCTAACGTTACAAAAAACTAATTAGCTAGCGATAAAAGCATTCCGATTTTCGGAATGCTTTTTTTTATTCTTTGGAACTAGATTCATTTGAAGATAATTCACCTTTGAAGGTACGTTCTTCAAAATCATCAAGCATTTGTTCATATTCTTCATGCTCTTCTGTAGCGAAAACTTGTGGGTTTTTCCCGTACATATCCGTACCGATAAAGTTTTCAAAATCCTCCACGTAGCCTACGTTTTCTTCACTATTTACATACATGCCATTATAGTTTTTTGAATCTTGTCTTTCTAAATCAGACGGCGTTTCAGATGTTCCGTAATTTGCGACATCTTGCCACGCATCTTCCGCATCGTACTCAACAGAATGGTCCTCATCATGCTTGTGGAAAGAAGGAGACAACACTTCTTCTTCAACTGGCCGTGTATTCATATTTAACTTATTTGTCGCGTGCTGTATGCATGTTGTAGCAGTCGGCATTGCTTCCAATCTTTCAAATGGAATTTCTTCGCCAGACACTTCACAAATGCCGTACGTACCCGCTTCTATTTTTTGTAGGGCATGTTTCGTCTCCTCAAGCTGTTTATGCCAAAGTTCAATAAGCCCGAAGTCTTTTTCACGTTCATATAGCTCTGTAGCCATATCACCTGGATGGTTGTCATAGCTAGACAGTTCTCCTACTGAATCGCGTTCAGAAGCACGATCTGTATTTTCATGAGTTTGTATCGTTTGTTCCAGTTCTTGTTTTTGTTTTTCTAAAATGGATTTAAATTGACCTACTTGTTGTGGAGTTAACATAGTCGTCCACCTTCCTACAATTCAGTTTCTTTACATAGTATGAGCGTTGAGAGTAGGAATTATGAGATGAATTTCAGATATGAAAAAGGAGCCGCATAAGCAGCTCCTTTTATAGAAAGTATCCAAGTAATAATCCGATTCCCATTAGGAAACCGAAGATTGTATTTGTATTTGCTGTTGCAATCATCGCAGGTACCATTTCCATTGGAATGCTTTTGCCGATAAAGCCTTTCGTCGCTTTAAATGCTTTCGGTGCACTTAAAAATACGATAAGCATCCATGGTGATACGATGCCCACGATAATTAAAGCAATTGTCCAAATGTAGGAAACGATGAACATCGAAGCAAGTACACCAACAGCTCTTTCACGTCCAACGAGAATTGCTAACGTTTTACGACCGTTTTCTTTATCGCCATCCAAGTCACGAATATTATTAGCTAGTAAAATGGCACCAATTAAAATGGAGCTTGGAATAGATAGTAAAATGACTTCTGATGTTACAGTGCCAGTTTGAATAAAAAATGAAATCCCAATAATAATGACACCCATAAATAATCCGGCTGTCAACTCTCCAAATGGTGTATATGCAATTGGAAGTGGGCCACCTGTATAAAGGTAAGCAACGGCCATACAAACAAGACCGATTGCAGCAAGCCACCAACTAGAATTTATACAAATATAAATACCTAATAGTATTGCGATGCCGAAAAATCCAAATGCTAAGTTAAGCACTGTTTTTGGCTGAATGCCATCGCGAACGATAGCGCCGCCGATACCAACTGAACCTTCGTGATCAAGTCCTCTTTTATAATCAAAATATTCATTAAACATGTTTGTTGCTGCTTGAATGAGAAGACAAGCAAGAAGCATCATAAGGAAAAGAGGAAGATGTATTTGATTTATACCTCCGACCTGCATCGAATATGCTGTTCCGATGAAAACAGGTACGAAAGCGGCTGTTAATGTATGGGGACGTAGTAAACTCCACCAGATGCGCCAGCCTGTTTGCTTACTTGGCTTTGGCGCCGTAGGAGAGGAATTCGTTTTGACGTTCATTTCCATGGTGAATCCTCCTTTGGTCACATATTGTACACAACTAAGTGTAGAAAAAGCATCATTTAGTGTCAACGTTTATTTTCTAGGAAGAGAAGGTGAATTTCTCAGAAATGCTAAACGTTGACAGGCCTTTCGTTTGAGGTGTATCTTAAAATCAAGCGTAATTATGACTATTTTTCGCCCATAGGGGGGAGACAATTGTGATTCAAACGAAACAAAAAGGTTTGCAAGAAGTTCTTATTGCAGCTATCAAGCGTGCAACTAACGAAAAAACATTGGTTAGTTTTGTAAAACAAATAGACTGGGTGGATCCACTTCTGTTCTATGCAGCAGGAAAAAGGATTTCATTCGAAAATAGATGTTATTTTGCAGACCCGGCTCAGCATGTAATATTTGCAGGAATTGGCTCTGTTTTCACTATAGCAAATTCTTCTCATAAGCGCTTTCAAACCGCTCGCGACGAGTGGGAGAAAGTAAAAGAGAATGCATTTGTCCAAAGAGATGAATATGAATTTGGAACGGGTCCACTTTTATTTGGTGGTTTTTCCTTTGATCCAGAAAAAGAGAAAACGGACCTATGGAAAGAGTTTAAAGATACGACATTTTCACTACCAGCATTTTTATTAACTGTAAAAAATGAAAAAGCATGGTTAACGATGAATACATTTGTTTCAGCAACAGATTGTGCAGAAACTCTTTATAACGAAATGATTTCTTTAGAAGAGAAAATTTTGGGAGAGAGTAAATGTGCGCTAAACGGATCGAAATTAGCTGTTATTTCTAAAGTAGAAGTGGATCCGAAAGGCTGGATGAAAGCAATTGAAAAAGTACAAGATGAGATGAAGCAGGGTAACGTGCAGAAGGTTGTATTGGCGAGGGAACTTAAATTAGAGATGAATCATTCGATTGATTCTGCTCTCGTTTTAGAAGCACTTCGCATTGGTCAACCGGATTGTTACGTATTTTCTTTTGATTATAAAGGAGCATGCTTCTTAGGAGCGACGCCTGAGAGATTAATTCGCAAAGAAGATGAGAAATTTACATCGATGTGTCTTGCGGGTTCAATCGGTCATGGTCATTCTATAGAAGAAAGTGAACGAAATAGTAATGCGCTTCTTCATGATGAAAAGAATTTAGCTGAACATGGGTATGTTGTTAACATGATTCGCTCGGTACTAAATGAACATTGCGAATACGTTAATATTCCGGAAAGCCCAGGCTTATTAACAACGAAAAACTTAATTCACTTATATACGCCTGTAGAAGCAAAAGGCGATGCAAGTCTTTTAACAATGGTAGAAGAATTACATCCAACACCAGCTCTTGGCGGGACACCTCGTTTGGAAGCGATGAAACTGATTCGTGATGTTGAATTGTTAGACAGAGGATTGTATGGTGCACCGATTGGCTGGATAGATGATGAAGGAAATGGTGAATTTGCGGTTGCACTGCGCTGCGGATTATTAAACGGCGAGAAAGCATCCTTATTTGCCGGTTGTGGTATTGTAATTGATTCAATCCCGCAGCTTGAATATGAAGAAACAAGTTTGAAGTTTAGACCGATGCTTGGTGCTTTGGAGGAATTAATGAAATGAACAATCATATAGAAGCATTATCATATTATTTAGGCGCGTTCGTGGATGAACTGACGCGTCTAGATGTATGTGATGTTGTCATTAGTCCAGGCTCACGGTCAACGCCGATTGCTTTACTAATGGAACAACACGAAGGAATGAACACATATTTACATGTAGATGAAAGATCAGCAGGATTTTTCGCGCTCGGTATTGCGAAAGCGAAAAAACGCCCAGTAGCATTATTATGTACGTCAGGAACAGCAGCAGCTAATTACTATCCAGCTGTATGTGAAGCTTTTCATTCAAGGGTCCCGCTTATCGTCTTAACAGCGGATAGACCGCATGAATTAAGAGATGTGGGTGCACCACAAGCAATGAATCAATTTAATTTATACGGTACTTTTGTGAAACAATTTACAGAGATGGCACTGCCAGAAGCGAGTGAAGCGATGTATCATTACGCTCGTATGACGACGCAGCGCATAGTAGCAAGTGCTTGTTTAGCGCCGCAGGGTCCTGTTCATCTTAATTTTCCAGTTCGCGAGCCACTTATCCCCGATTTCTCACTAGAAAGCTTATGGGATAAAGGACGTAGTGAATATACAGGAGTAGTTCAGCAAGGAAACGTGACGATGCCGAGTGAATATGTAGATTCTCTTGTAGGGCGCCTTTCACATATGGAAAAGGGGCTTATTATTTGTGGTGATGATAGTCATTCGGAAATTGCAATGTTTGCCACAGAACTAGCTGAAAAAACTGGCTATCCTATATTAGCAGACCCACTTTCTAATATTCGTAGCGGACACCACGATAAAACGATGGTAATTGACTGTTACGATACATTTTTACGAAATGAACAGTTAAAAAAAACGTGGAAACCGGACGTTTTAATTCGCTTTGGTGGTATGCCTGTTTCTAAATCATTAACGCAGTTCATAAAAAAACAAACGAAAGCAGTTCATATCGTTGTCGATGAATCAGGACAATGGAGAGATCCAGCTCTTGTTGCGACAGAAGTTGTGCAAGCAAGTGACATTGAATTTTGCAAGGAAGTAATAGAAAAAATGCCAGTTATGAAGAAGAATGATTGGTTCGTAATGTGGCAACATATAAACGAAAAAACGAAGGAAACGCTTCGTGAAATAGAAACATATGATACTGCATTTGAAGGAAAGGTTATTACAGATATTGTACGCGTATTACCAGAAGGAGCAACATTATTTGCGAGCAATAGTATGCCAATTCGTGATACAGACTCATTCTTCTTCACATCGGATAAAAATATTCAAGTGATGGCAAACCGCGGTGTAAATGGGATTGATGGAATCATTTCGACAGCTTTAGGAGCGAGCATTATTTGCGATCCGCTCGTATTAGTGATTGGTGATTTATCATTTTATCACGATTTAAATGGGCTATTAGCAGCGAAATTACATGAATTAAACATAACAATTGTCGTTGTAAATAATGATGGCGGGGGTATTTTCTCATTCTTACCACAATATGAGAAAAAGGAACATTTTGAATCATTATTTGGAACTCCAATTGGGCTTGATTATGAGCACGTTGTCAAAATGTACGGTGGTTCATTTAGCCGTGTAAATGGTTGGGAGCAATTCCGTGAAGAAGTACAAAAGGGAGCAACGACAAAAGGTTTACACGTTGTGGAAATTTGTACGAACCGTGATGAAAACTTAACATTGCACCGTACGTTATGGGCAAAAACACAGGACGTAATTACTACATCATTGCAAGGTGAATCAAAATGAACGTAACACTGCAAGGTGTATCGTATGAATATGAAGTAGTCGGGAGCGGGGAACCACTTCTACTTCTTCATGGTTTTACGGGAAGCATGGAAACGTGGCGTTCTTTTATCCCTTCATGGAGCGAGCAGTTTCAAGTTATTGTAGTAGATCTTGTTGGACACGGAAAGACCGAGAGTCCTGAAGATGTTGCACATTATGATATCCGAAATGTGGCATTGCAAATGAAAGAACTATTAGATTACCTTCAGATTGAAAAAGCACATATACTTGGCTATTCAATGGGCGGTAGATTAGCGATTACGATGGCATGTCTATATCCAGATTATGTACACTCTCTTTTATTAGAAAATTGTACAGCTGGGCTCGAAAACGAAGAGGATAGAAAAGAACGTCGTGAAAAAGATGATCGACTTGCTAATAAAATTGAGCGAGAAGGCGTTCAAAGTTTTGTTTCTATGTGGGAAAATATTCCGATTTTTGAAACGCAAAAACGTTTAGCAGAAAACGTACAAGAAGCGGTGCGAAAAGAACGGCTTGCTAACAACCCAAAAGGGCTCGCGAATAGCTTGCGCGGCATGGGAACAGGGGCTCAGCCTTCATGGTGGGATGAGCTGAAAAACTTAAAAATACCTGTTCTTTTAATGAACGGAGAATATGATGAAAAGTTCTTTCGCATATTAAAAAACATCGAAAAATGCGTTTCTGATGCGAAAATTGTCAAAATTGATGGTGCTGGCCATGCAATTCATGTGGAACAACCGGAAAAGTTTGATACAATAGTAAAGGGATTTCTAAAAACTATGCAGTGATGCTTTTTTCAGCAAGAAGGAAGTCACACTTATAGAGGAGATCAGAAATATACAAGGAGGTAGTTGTAATGGCTATTGAATGGGTAACAGAAGGCAATTACGAAGATATTATTTATTCAACATACAATGGTATCGCAAAGATTTCGATTAACCGCCCTGAAGTACATAACGCATTCCGTCCAAAAACGGTAATGGAGTTAATCAATGCATTTGCACACGCTCGTGATGATGCAAATGTTGGCGTTATCATTTTAACAGGAGAAGGTGGACGTGCATTCTGTTCTGGCGGCGACCAAAAAGTTCGCGGTCATGGTGGATATGTAGGTGACGACCAAATCCCACGTCTAAACGTATTAGACTTACAACGTCTAATTCGCGCAATTCCTAAACCAGTTATCGCAATGGTAGCAGGTTATGCAATCGGTGGAGGACACGTACTTCATATCGTATGTGACTTAACAATCGCTGCAGACAACGCTGTATTCGGACAAACAGGTCCTAAAGTAGGAAGCTTTGACGGTGGATACGGAGCTGGTTACTTAGCTCGTATGGTAGGCCACAAGAAAGCTCGCGAAATTTGGTACCTATGCCGTCAATATAGTGCTGGGGAAGCACTTGATATGGGCTTAGTAAACACTGTAGTACCATTAGAAGAGCTTGAAGCAGAAACAGTACAATGGGCACAAGAAATCTTAGCAAACAGCCCAATGGCACTTCGTTTCCTAAAAGCTGCATTCAACGCAGACACAGACGGTCTAGCTGGTATTCAACAACTAGCTGGAGATGCAACGTTATTGTACTACACAACTGACGAAGCAAAAGAAGGTCGCGACGCATTCAAAGAAAAACGCAGTCCGGACTTCGGTCAATTCCCTCGTTTCCCTTGATCAAAAGCGGAAGCGGCTCGCTTAGAATGTGAGGGGGATGGAGCTTCTGACGTAGAGGCGCTTTTTGCCTCGTAGGAAGAAGTGAAGCCACCGAACATTCTAGCTGCTGTAGCTGGATGTTTTAAAAGCGGAAGCGGCTCGCTTAGAACAAGAGGGCGTTGGAACTCCTGACGTAGAGGCGCTTTTTGCCTCGTAGGAAGGCGTGAAACGACCGACTGTTCTAGCCGCTGTAGCTGGATAAGGTCAAACCGGAAACAAAACAACTAAGAGACTTGATATCATATCAAGTCTCTTTCTTTCATGAAAGGAGAATGAATGATGGAGACGATGCCAAATTGGTTAATGCAACGTGCATTTTTAACACCAGATCGCACTGCAATTGAAATAGAGGAAGAGAAAGTTACTTTTATGGAGCTACATGAAAAAGTAGTATCTGTTTGTGAACACCTCACGCATGTTGGAGTGGAGCGAGGGCAAAAGGTGGCTGTTCTGATGAAAAATGGTATGGAGATGATTACAGTTATTCACGCCCTATCTTATGTAGGTGCAGTAGCTGTGCTTTTAAATACGCGTCTTTCAAGAGAAGAGCTACTTTGGCAAATGGATGATGCTGAAGTTGTTTGTTTAGTAACGGATCAAGATTTTGATACTAAAGATGTTCCTGTTTATTCATTCGCCGAAGTGATGAATGGACCAAAAGAGGAAGCCTCTATACAAGAAGAGTTTTCTTTAGAAGAAGCGATGACAATTATTTATACGTCTGGGACGACAGGCAAACCGAAAGGCGTTATTTTAACGTACGGCAATCATTGGGCAAGCGCAGTCGGTTCGTCGCTTAATTTAGGACTTCGTGATGATGATTGTTGGTTAGCCTGCATGCCGATGTTCCATGTTGGCGGGCTATCTCTTTTAATGAAAAACATTATGTACGGCATGCGTATTTTACTTGTTCCGAAATATGATGCTGATTTTATTCATAAAGCACTTCAAAAAAGAGGAGTAACAATTATTTCTGTCGTTTCTAAAATGTTAACTGATTTATTAGAGCGACTTGGGGCAGAGACATATCCATCTTCTTTACGATGCATGTTACTTGGCGGAGGACCAGCGCCAAAACCACTATTAGAAGCATGTGTAGAAAAAGGGATTCCTGTATATCAAACGTACGGTATGACAGAAACATCTTCGCAAATTTGTACGTTATCCGCAGATTACATGTTAACGAAAGTAGGATCAGCTGGAAAACCACTATTTCAGTGCCAACTTCGTATTGAAAAAGATGGCGTAGTAGTGCCACCATTTGCGGAAGGTGAGATTGTAGTAAAAGGACCGAACGTAACAGGCGGTTACTTTAACCGTGAAGATGCGACGCGAGAGACTATTCAAAACGGATGGCTTCATACTGGCGACCTTGGTTATTTAGACGAAGAAGGTTTTTTATACGTATTAGATCGCCGCAGTGATTTAATTATTTCTGGCGGAGAGAATATATATCCAGCTCAAATTGAAGAAGTGTTGCTTTCTCATCCGGCAGTAGCGGAAGCTGGTGTTGTCGGCATGGCTGACGATAAATGGGGACAAGTACCAGCTGCTTTTGTTGTGAAAAGCGGGGCGGTAACAGAAGAAGAAATTCTTCATTTTTGCGAGGAGAAATTAGCGAAATATAAAGTGCCGAAGAAAGCATGTTTCTTAGAGGAATTACCACGTAACGCTTCGAAAAAATTGTTAAGACGAGAGTTAAGACAATTAGTGGAGGAGATGTAGGTGGAAATAAAAAAAGCGACACTGTATATAACGGAAATGCCACTCGTAATCCCGTTTGCTGCAAGCTACGGGACTTACGAAAAGCGTGAGAGTATCGTTATTGAATTAGAGGATACGGACGGGTACATCGGATTTGGGGAAGTCGTTGCATTCTCTGAACCGTGGTATACGGAAGAAACGGTGAAGACAGCGCTGCATGTACTGCAAGACTTTTTAATACCTGATTTATTAAAGGCTGAAATTTCTCATCCGAATGAGGTACCGGGTCTATTTCAACATATAAAAAGAAACCGAATGGCAAAAGCCGGAATAGAGGGGGCTGTTTGGGATTTATATGCGAAGCGTCAAAAGAAATCGCTAGCGACAGTACTTGGCGGAACTAGTCATGAAATTGAAGTCGGCGTTGTAATTGGGATCAATACAATTCCGGTTATGTTAAAACAAATCGAGAAGTACGCCGAAGAAGGATACGAGCGTTTTAAAGTGAAAATAAAGCCAGAGCATGATTATGAGTTATTAAAAGAAATTCGAAAAGAGTTTCCGCATATCCCGCTAATGGCAGATGCGAATTCAGCGTATACATTAGCGGATACGGAGAGGCTGAAACGACTAGATGAATTCCAATTAATGATGATTGAACAACCGTTAGCGGATTACGATTTTCTTGATCACGCGGAGTTGCAAAAGAAAATTGAAACGCCGATTTGTTTAGATGAAAGTATCCATAGTTTAGAAGATGCGCGCGTTGCGATTACGCTTGGTAGTTGCCGCATCGTTAACATTAAGCCAGGGCGAGTAGGCGGATTAACAGAGTCGGTTCAAATTCATAATTATTGCATGGAGCATAACATACCCGTTTGGTGCGGCGGTATGGTAGAAATGGGGATTTCACGAGCGCAAAATGTTGCTCTTGCTTCACTGCCGAACTTTACGATTCCTGGTGATATATCCGCTTCTAGTAGACATTGGCAGAGGGATATTATTTCACCGGAAGTGACGCTTGAGGGCGGGAAAGTGATTGTACCGCAAAGTGTTGAAGCTGAGTATAAAGTTGACCGCGAAAGATTGGAAGAAATTACGAAGCAGCGGATTGTTTTTGAGCGGTAAATGGAAGTTTCATTAGGATGCCCGCAAATAGCGAGAGGATTTTGTCGTTCATTGTCGGTAAGTCGATATAATTGGAAAATCGCTGATATAATTTTATTTACCAAGGTTACTTTAACGAGTAGCCTTTTCGTATTGTACAAATTGGATAGACTAGTTTACAATCGAGCGTATAAAAATGGAATGGAAAAGGGGGAGTAAAATGAAGCGCATTTCAATTTTAATAGCTGATGATGAGGCGGAAATTGCTGACTTAATTGAGATACATTTAGAAAAAGAAGGGTACCATGTTGTGAAAGCAGCGGATGGGGAAGAGGCAGTTCATATTATTGAAACGAAGCCAATCGACTTGGTAGTTTTAGATATTATGATGCCGAAAATGGATGGTTATGAGGTGACGCGTCAAATTCGCGCGAAACATCATATGCCGATTATTTTTTTAAGCGCGAAAACTTCGGACTTTGATAAGGTGACAGGTCTTGTACTAGGTGCGGATGATTATATGACGAAGCCTTTCACACCAATAGAATTAGTTGCACGTGTAAATGCACAACTGCGTAGGTTTTTTACGTTAAATCAACCGAAAGTAGCGGAGAGTAAATCTGCTTTAGAAATAGGCGGAGTCGTAATTAATCCTGAGCGCAGGACGGTTGATGTGTATGGTGAGCAAATTGAATTAACGCCGAAAGAGTTCGATATTTTATATTTATTAGCGAGTCATCCGAAGAAAGTATACAATGTGGAAAATATTTTTCAGCACGTATGGGCGGATGATTATTATGAAGGTGGAAATACAGTAATGGTACATATTCGTACTTTGCGGAAGAAACTTGGAGAAGATAAAAGAAAGGATAAATTAATAAAAACAGTGTGGGGAGTAGGTTATACTTTCAATGGCTAATATGATGAAAAGTTTTCGATTTAAAATGATTGCCTTATTTGCGTTAAGTATGGTGCTTGCAGCAACTGTAACTTATATAATTTATAAAGGATTGCAGTTGTATTATAAAACGATGGTTCGCTACGAAGAGCCTTTAGCACAATTTAGGTCAATGGTAAGGGAATTTGGAGACATTAACTTCTTTTTAATTTTCTTTATTCCGTTATCTATTATCTTTTTCTTCTTTTTGACAAAAACGTATTTAAAATACTTTGATGAAATTTCTAATGGGATTCATCATCTTGCGAACGGTAACTTTACGAATAAAGTTCAAGTTTCATCAAATGATGAGTTTGGAGTGCGCCCATACGGGCATGTAGAGAATCTCCTTAGACAAGAGATGGGAGTCTGTGCTTAACTCATTTACCACCTTGCTTACCTAGAAGGGGAAACCCGGAGGGGACCAGAGCATGCAAGGAAAGCCCTAAGTTACCAAAATGACCTAGGTACGACTGAGGGGCAAGGTAAAAATGTTATGAATAAGGATGAAGGCTAAACTGCTTGAACCATAGTCCAAAGTGGAGTATCGTCGCCCGAAGTGCAGGGTCATTGAAACGCTTCGCAGTCTAAGAATGGAAATATTGCCGAAGTTTCCATTGAACATACGTGTTACGTATGGCAGACCAAAGACTGAC
>NZ_QJTG01000047.1:0-15991 GCF_003217275.1 Bacillus sp. 196mf | reverse complement strand
TTATATCATCGCGGGGTGGAGCAGTACGGTAGCTCGTCGGGCTCATAACCCGAAGGTCGCAGGTTCAAATCCTGTCCCCGCAACCAAATGGTCCCGTGGTGTAGTGGTTAACATGCCTGCCTGTCACGCAGGAGATCGCCGGTTCGACCCCGGTCGGGACCGCCATTTTATATAAAGAAAAGAACGAAACAAATTGTTTCGTATTTTTTTATTTGTTTTAACAAAAAACTAATAAAGACAGTCAAACTATCCTTAGGACAACTCCTAAGGACTTTTTTATATATTCAAAACCTGTATAATAAAGAGCAGAGAACATTGTGAGTAAAGTAGGTGAAGTCTGTGAGCAAATATGAAGTAACAACAAAATCTTCTGCGGAAACACAAAGGTTATCAGAAAAACTAGGTGAACTCGTAGAGGCACAAGATGTAATTATTTTAGAAGGAGATCTTGGAGCTGGGAAGACGACTTTTACAAAGGGGCTAGCAAAAGGTCTTGGAGTGAAAAGAGTTGTAAATAGTCCTACCTTTAATATTATTAAAGAATATAAAGGAAGATTACCACTATATCATATGGATGTGTATCGCTTAGCAGAAAGCGAAGAGGACTTAGGCTTTGATGAGTATTTCTACGGTGAAGGAATTACGGTAGTGGAATGGGCTCATTTAATAGAAGCATATTTACCGAATGAAAAGTTACAAATTAGTTTATTCCATGCGGGAGATGACACAAGAAAAATTATACTCGAGCCAATTGGAGATCGCTATATTAGATTATGTGAGGAGCTATTACAAGATGAAAGTACTAGCAATTGATACTTCAAATTACGTAATGGGTGTATCCCTTATTGAGGAAGGAAACGTGATTGGGGAAATCATTACAAATTTGACGAAAAACCATTCTGTACGTCTTATGCCAGCTGTAGAGCAACTGTTAAAAGAATGTGGTGTAAAACCGAAGGAATTAACTAAAATCGTAGTAGCTGCTGGACCTGGATCATATACAGGTGTTCGCATAGGCGTGACAGCGGCAAAAACATTAGCTTGGTCACTTCAAATACCAATTGTAGGTGTATCAAGTTTAGAGGTAGTAGCTGCAAACGGTGCTAACTTTAATGGATTAATTTGTCCTTTATTTGATGGAAGACGTGGGCAAATCTATACTGGATTATATACATATGAAGGAGAGCAGTTAACTTCAATAGAAGAAGACCGAATTATTCTTATTGTGGACTGGTTGCAAATGTTAAAAGATAAAGGACAGCCTGTTTTATTTATCGGTAATGATGTTAAATTGCATAAAGAAATAATTATAGAACATTTAGGTGATCAAGCTGTATTCGCTCCGTTTACTAAAAATAATCCAAGACCAAGTGAGCTAGCATTCTTAGGGTTACAAAAAGAAGAACAAGATGTGCATACGTTTGTTCCGAGCTATCTTCGTTTAGCTGAAGCTGAAACAAAGTGGTTAGAAAGTCAAAACAAGTAGGGGCCTTGCAGAAGATGGATATGATATTTAGAAAGATGGAACTTGATGATATTGCTCAAATTGTAGCTATTGAAGAAGTGTCTTTTTCAACTCCTTGGACTGCAGATGCCTTTCACCGTGAATTAACGATGAATGAACATGCACATTATATTGTGTTAGAAAAAGATGGTCGTGTAATCGGATATTGTGGATTGTGGATAATTATTGATGAATCACATATAACAAATATAGCTATTTTGCCAGAATACCGAGGTCAAAAATTAGGAGATGCCTTATTGAAAGCAGTTATTTCAGAAGCGAAAGAACTAGGGGTAAAAACAATGACGCTTGAAGTACGTGTATCAAATGAAGTAGCAAAGCAGTTGTACAAAAAATATGGATTTCAAAATGGTGGAATTCGTAAACGATACTATGCAGACAATCAGGAAGATGGTCTTGTAATGTGGGTGAATATATAATGGAAAAAAATACGATTATACTTGGGATTGAAACAAGCTGTGATGAAACAGCGGTGGCGGTTGTTAAAAATGGAACGGAAATTATTGCGAATGTCGTTGCATCACAAATCGAAAGTCATAAACGTTTTGGCGGGGTTGTACCAGAGATTGCATCCCGTCATCATGTAGAAGAAATTACAGTTGTGTTAGAAGAAGCTTTAAAAGAAGCAAATATCACATTTGATGATATTGATGCAATTGCTGTAACAGAAGGGCCTGGTTTAGTAGGAGCACTTTTAATTGGGGTAAATGCAGCGAAGGCAGTAGCTTTTGCACATGATATTCCGTTAGTCGGTGTTCATCATATTGCTGGCCATATTTATGCGAACCGTTTAGTAAAAGAAGTTCAATTCCCGCTATTATCACTTGTTGTATCTGGTGGGCATACAGAACTTGTTTATATGAAAGAACATGGTTCATTTGAAGTAATTGGTGAAACGCGAGATGATGCAGCTGGAGAAGCATATGATAAAGTAGCTCGTACGTTATCTATGCCATATCCAGGTGGTCCTCATATTGATCGTCTTGCACATGAAGGAGAACCAACAATTGATTTGCCTCGTGCATGGCTAGAACCGAATTCATATGATTTTAGCTTTAGTGGATTGAAATCAGCAGTTATCAACACTGTGCATAACGCGAAACAACGTGGTATAGAAATTAAACCAGAAGATTTAGCGGCAAGTTTCCAAGAAAGTGTAATAGATGTACTTGTAACGAAAGCAGCTCGTGCAGCAGAGGCTTATAATGTAAAGCAATTACTTCTTGCTGGTGGAGTAGCTGCTAATAAAGGACTTCGTGCGCGATTAGAAGAAGAATTTGCACAAAAAGAAAACATTGAACTAATTATTCCACCGCTATCTTTATGCACAGATAATGCAGCAATGATTGCAGCGGCAGGGACAATTGCGTATGAACAAGGCAAGCGTGCAACATTAGCCTTAAATGCGAATCCAGGATTAGATATTGAAGCATAGTTATGCACATAATTAACCACAGCTTGTGGATAAAACCCATATTATCTGTTGATAATGTGGGTTTTGTTGTGTATATAAAGTGTTGATATCTTTTTTGATAGTTGTGGATAATGTGGAAAAGTTGTTTTGATAGCTATTTTATAAAGGTGGATATGTGTATAAGTTTGTGGATAAACTAGATGAAGTCTGAGCTTTGAATATATTGTTTTTCGGGAAATAAAAAGTAAGAAGATATCCCTGAAAAACATTTTGAAATATCCTTCTATTATAGAGGGTGCTGATATTGTCAATCCTTGTCGGTAAATCGATATTTCGTGTCGAATCGTTTATATATATAGGGTTACGATAGATGTATTTGAAAATTGGTTGATATATTCCGAGTTACCATTGATATATTCAAAAAATTATTTATGTACTTAAAGAAAAAAGATGTCACATAGTCAAAAATCATGACTGATGAGACATCTTCCTTATTTAAATACTCTTATACATGCAGCTCTTCCCACTCTGCCATACAAGTTTCAAGTTGTACTTGTAGCGTTTGTTTTTTAGTTGTAATTTCACTCGCTTTTTCATAATCTGCATATATTTCTGGTAAGCAAAGTTGATCTTCTAACGTAGCAATTTCTTCTTCTAAGTTTACGATGTTTTGTTCTAGTTCTTCAATTTTTCGAGTGCGTTGACGTTCTAATTGTTTACGCTCTTTTTCTTCGAGATAATTTAATTTTTCTTGAGCTACAGTTTTTTGAACAGGTGCCTGATTTTCTTGCTGTTCAAGTTGTTCAAATGCTGCGCGTTCAATCATTTCATTTTTCTTCTCCACATAGTAATCGTAATCCCCTAAATATTCCTGTGCACCTTCTGTTGATAACTCAATCACAGTCGTTGTTACACGGTTAATGAAGTAGCGGTCATGTGAGACAAATAGAAGAGTCCCTGGATAATCAATTAAAGCATTCTCTAAAATCTCTTTGCTATTTAAATCAAGGTGGTTCGTAGGCTCATCCAGAATTAATAAATTTGACTTTTGCATCATAAGCTTCGCAAGAGCTAATCGAGCTTTTTGTCCACCACTAAGGGAAGATACTGGTTTCAGTACATCATCTCCTGTAAATAAAAAGTTCCCGAGTATAGTACGGATTTCTTTTTCAGGTTGCAGTGGATATTCATCCCATAGTTCATTTAAAACCCGTTTAGAAGATGTTAAGTTTGCTTGTTCTTGATCATAATAACCAACAGATACATTTGATCCGAAAGAAACATCACCATTTAATAGTGGTAACTTATTCACAATAGATTTTAATAATGTGGATTTCCCAATTCCGTTTGGACCAACTAAAGCAACACTATCTCCGCGAGTTAAGCGCATAGTTACGTTTTCAATTATAGGGTCCTCATCATAGCCAATGGTTGCATCCTTTACTTGTAAAACATCATTTCCACTTTGCTTTTCAATATCGAAGTGGAATGATGCTGACTTAGAATCCCCTAATGGTCTCGTTAATAATTCCATTCTGTCTAGTTGTTTACGGCGACTTTGAGCACGTTTCGTTGTAGAGGCGCGAGCTATATTCTTTTGAACGAAGTCCTCAAGTTTTGCGATTTCATCTTGTTGTTTTTCGTAACGTTTCATTTCTTGCTCATATAATGCTGATTTTAAGTCTAAATATTTACTGTAGTTACCAACAAATCGTCTGCTTTCTTTATTCGAAATTTCATATACTTGTGTAACAAGTTTGTCTAAGAAATAACGGTCATGTGAAACGATTAATATTGCGCCAGGATAACCTTGTAAATATTGCTCAAGCCATGTTAATGTTTCGATGTCTAAATGGTTTGTAGGCTCGTCCAAAATAAGTAAGTCTGGTTTTGTTAATAATAATTTTCCGAGAGCTAATCTTGTTTTTTGCCCACCGCTTAAAGTAGAAATCGTCGTCTGGTGCGTTTCAACTGGGAAGCCAAGGCCGCTTAAAATGGAGCGAATATCCGCTTCATATTGATATCCACCTTGATCTTTATAATTGAGTTGCAATTGGTCATAATCAGCTAACAATCTTTCATATATAGCTTCGTTTGAAAAGTTTTCTTCTTTTCCCATTTCTTGCTCAAGCCTTCGAAGTTTTGTCTCCATTTGCTGTAAGTGGGTAAAGACGGTTAGCATTTCATCCCAAATTGTTAAAGACGTTTCTAGGCCGGTATTTTGAGCTAAATACCCGATTGAGACATCTTTCGGTTTTATAATTTCGCCACCATCATGTGATAACTCACCAGCGATAATTTTTAATAATGTAGATTTTCCAGCTCCATTCCTTCCGACTAATGCGATACGATCTTTTGTTTGTACTTCCAATTTTATGTTTGCAAGAATTGTTTCTGCACCGTATAATTTCGAAAGTCCATTTACTTGTAATAAAATCAATGTTTTCACCTCAAATAATTTCTTAACTTTGCCATGTTTATATTTCTCAATCATACTAAAAATAGTGTATAGTTTAAAATAAGAGAGAATACTTCTTCTCTTTATTATACAAGGAATTTAATGAGTGCTAAACTTCTGTATTTGATTAAAGTATATGAATAAAGATAGGAAGAGAGGAGAGGTCATATGGATCAGCAAAAGATTCCACAAGCCACTGCTAAAAGATTGCCTCTATACTATCGATTTATCCAAAACTTATCTCTTTCTGGTAAGCAGCGTGTTTCATCGGCCGAATTGAGTGAAGCGGTAAAAGTAGATTCCGCAACAATACGAAGAGATTTTTCGTATTTTGGAGCGTTAGGGAAAAAGGGATATGGATATAACGTAAATTATTTATTATCATTTTTCCGCGAAACACTTGATCAAGATGATATAACGCGTGTAGCACTTATTGGAGTAGGTAATTTAGGGACCGCTTTCTTACATTATAATTTCACGAAAAACAATAATACAAAAATTGAAATGGCATTTGATGTTAGTGAAGAGAAAGTTGGAACAGAAATCGGGGGCATTCCTGTATACCATTTAGATGAATTAGAAGAGAGATTATCAAATGATATACAAGTGGCAATATTAACAGTACCGGCTACAGTAGCACAAGCTGTAGCAGATAGATTAGCTGAAACGAGCGTGCATGGTATTTTGAATTTCACACCAGCACGATTAAACGTATCAGAGAATATTAGAATTCATCATATTGATTTAGCTGTAGAGTTACAAACATTAGTTTACTTTTTGAAAAACTATCCACAATAAAACGCAGAGGAAGCGACCTCTGCGTTTTATTATTGTTTCTTCTTTGTGAATTTAACTAATATAAGGCGAAGTGCCAAATTAAAATCAATTGTTGCCATAACTGCAAATAGTATTGTCCACACATTCCAGATTGTATCTGTCACGTTCGTAATGGCGAAGCGTGTAAAGATACATCCAAGAAGGAAGTATAGTGCAGCCATGAACAATGGTGAGTTTCTCATACAAAAAATCCTCCGATAAAGCCTTGCATTTTTTCAGCTTCTTTAATCATTTCTTGAATTTGCTCATTGCTCATAAAAATTTGCCCAATAGCGACTAATGTATTCATCGCAACATGAGCTGCAATCGGAACGATAATACGCTTCGTCTTCACATATAAGAAGGCGAATACGAGCCCCATAGCAGTGTATACCAATAAATGAGTAAAATCAAAATGAATTGCTGCGAATACAAGCGAACTAATGATAGCTGCAATAAAGAAGTTAAACTTCTTATAAAGTGTACCAAATAAAATTTTTCTAAATACGATTTCTTCCAAGATAGGTCCGATTATAGATACGACAATAAGGAACCAAGGTGTCGTTCTTGCAATTTCCATCAGTTTCATTGTATTTTCTGAACCTTGTTTAATTCCTAGCAGCTGCATCTCGATCATACCGGCAACTATTTGTGAAAAGAAAGCCAAGAAGAAGCCGATGAAAATCCATCCAATAGTAGCTGGAACAGAAGAGCGCATTGCATCTAAATGCCTGTCACGAATGTCTGTTCTAAGTAACCAAAGTACGATACATAATGCAACAAAGAAGCTAATAATTGCCCAGTGTCCCGTTATGATTTGTCCTTTTTCCTCCATGGTAAATCCTCTATTATCATAGAGTCCTGTTTTTAGGAGAAGTGGCAATCCAACAACGCCAGATAACTGCATTAAAATGTATGTAACGATAATCCACCAGTATTGTTTCTTCAAATGGTTTAACCATCCTTTCTAACTATAGTGTATGAGATAAGTTAGGATAACATGTAAATATGCTACCTACGATATAAACCTCACTTGAATTATGTTTTTTTCGTAAATCCTTATTTGAAATTATAATAGAAGACAGGAGAAAGTTGTGTGTGTAGCGAAAACAACTTAGGGTGTCCTTTCATATTGTAACATACGAGCAGTGGAAACAACGATTCATATAGTAAAGGCAGTATTCTATATAGAAAGTTTATATAGTGATTTGCGAAAAAATTATGATTTTTTTACTTGCAAAAGAAATTGAGATTATTTATTATTATAAGTGTGTTAGCACTCGGATGACTTGAGTGCTAATAAAAGAAATTTACATAACAAAATGAGGAGGTTATTGTTTATGCTAAAGCCATTAGGTGATCGCGTTGTAATTGAGCTTGTTCAAGCAGAAGAAAAAACAGCAAGTGGTATCGTATTACCAGATACTGCAAAAGAAAAACCACAAGAGGGTAAAGTTGTTGCAGTAGGTACTGGTCGAGTGCTTGAGAATGGTGAGCGTGTTGCTTTAGAGGTAGCAGCAGGTGATCTTATCATCTTCTCAAAATATGCAGGTACTGAAGTGAAATATGAAGGTACAGACTACTTGATTTTACGTGAAAGTGACATTTTAGCAGTTATCGGTTAATTATATAAATCTTAAAAAATCCAAGGGGGTCAATTATTATGGCAAAAGATATTAAATTTAGTGAAGAAGCACGTCGTTCGATGCTTCGCGGTGTCGACACTCTTGCAAACGCAGTAAAAGTAACGCTTGGACCAAAAGGTCGTAACGTTGTACTTGAGAAAAAATTTGGTTCACCACTTATTACAAATGATGGTGTAACAATCGCAAAAGAAATCGAATTAGAAGATGCATTCGAAAACATGGGTGCGAAATTAGTAGCAGAAGTTGCTAGCAAAACAAATGATGTAGCTGGTGACGGAACAACAACTGCAACTGTATTAGCGCAAGCTATGATTCGTGAAGGTCTTAAAAACGTAACAGCTGGTGCTAACCCAATGGGTCTTCGTAAAGGTATCGAAAAAGCTGTTACTGCTGCAATTGAAGAATTAAAAACGATTTCTAAACCAATCGAAGGCAAATCTTCTATCGCACAAGTAGCTGCTATTTCTGCAGCTGACGAAGAAGTAGGTCAATTAATCGCTGAAGCAATGGAGCGCGTTGGTAACGACGGCGTTATTACTTTAGAAGAGTCTAAAGGATTCACAACAGAATTAGACGTAGTAGAAGGTATGCAATTTGATCGTGGATATGCATCTCCTTACATGATTACTGATTCTGATAAAATGGAAGCAGTTCTTGATAACCCATATATCTTAATTACTGACAAAAAGATTTCTAACATTCAAGAAATCTTACCGGTATTAGAGCAAGTGGTACAACAAGGTAAACCACTTCTTATCATTGCTGAAGATGTAGAAGGCGAAGCTTTAGCTACATTAGTAGTGAACAAACTTCGTGGTACATTCAATGTAGTAGCTGTTAAAGCTCCTGGATTTGGTGACCGTCGTAAAGCAATGCTAGAAGATATCGCAATCTTAACTGGTGGCGAAGTAATCACTGAAGAATTAGGTCGTGACTTAAAATCTGCTACAGTTGAATCTTTAGGACGCGCTGGTAAAGTTGTTGTTACAAAAGAAAACACAACTGTAGTTGAAGGTATTGGAAATACAGAGCAAATCGCAGCTCGCATCGGTCAAATTCGTGCGCAATTAGAAGAAACAACTTCTGAATTCGATCGTGAAAAATTACAAGAGCGACTTGCTAAACTAGCAGGTGGCGTAGCAGTAATTAAAGTCGGTGCAGCAACTGAAACTGAGTTAAAAGAGCGCAAACTTCGCATTGAAGATGCACTTAACTCAACTCGTGCAGCAGTAGAAGAAGGTATCGTTGCAGGTGGTGGTACTTCACTTATGAACGTATACACGAAAGTAGCTTCTATCGTAGCTGAAGGCGACGAAGCAACAGGTATCAACATCGTACTTCGTGCACTAGAAGAGCCAGTTCGTCAAATCGCAATCAACGCTGGTCTAGAAGGATCTGTAGTTGTAGAGCGTCTAAAAGGCGAAAAAGTAGGCGTTGGTTTCAACGCAGCTACTGGCGAATGGGTTAACATGCTTGAGTCTGGTATCGTAGATCCAGCTAAAGTAACTCGTTCTGCACTTCAAAACGCAGCATCTGTTGCAGCTATGTTCTTAACAACTGAAGCTGTAGTAGCTGACAAGCCAGAACCAAATGCACCAGCAATGCCTGACATGGGCGGCATGGGCATGGGCGGTATGGGCGGAATGATGTAATTCCGTTTGCCCTAAAAAACATCCATTTCTATATAGAAATGGATGTTTTTTTATGTTTTTTAGAAAAGGAAATGAATTTCTGTAGAATTTTGTCGCTTTCTCTCTTGACCATATAGATACTTCATTGTTAGAATCTAGGAAGATAATATAAAACGATCCTTCATATATCCTCAATGATATGGTTTGAGAGTCTCTACCGGGTTACCGTAAACAACCTGACTATGAAGGCAGTGTGTCTTATATTTATAAAGAGCGGAGACTATCTTTCTTTATAAAGTCAGACCCCTGCCTTTTCTTTGTTATGAGACTAGAGGCGGAGGACTGGCTTTTTTTATTATATTAGTAATGCTTTTCGCCAAATTGGTGAAAATATTTATATACGAGAACTAACGTTGGGGTGATTATTTTGAAGAAGCAACACGATACAATTATCGTTTTAGATTTTGGAAGTCAATACAATCAGTTAATAGCACGTCGAATTCGTGAGTTCGGTGTATACAGTGAACTTCATCCACATACAATTACTGCAGAAGAAATTAAAGCAATGAATCCAAAAGGGATTATTTTCTCTGGTGGACCAAATAGCGTATACGGTGAAGGTGCATTACATTGTGATGAAAAAATCTTCGAACTAGGTTTACCGATCTTCGGTATCTGTTACGGTATGCAGCTTATGACACAACACTTCGGTGGTAAAGTAGAGCGTGCCAACCACCGTGAGTACGGAAAAGCTGTTCTTAAAGTAGAGAACGAATCAAAATTATATGCGAACCTTCCAGAAGAGCAAGTTGTATGGATGAGCCATGGCGACTTAGTAACTGGTTTACCTGAAGGATTCGTAGTAGACGCAACAAGTGAGTCTTGCCCAATTGCTGGTATGAGCAATGAAGCGAAAAACTTATACGGTGTACAATTCCACCCAGAAGTACGTCACTCTGAGCACGGTAACGATTTAATTAAAAACTTCGTATTCGGCGTATGTGGTTGTTCTGAAGGATGGAACATGGAGAACTTTATCGAAGTAGAATTAGAAAAGATTCGTGAAACTGTTGGAGACAAAAAAGTACTATGTGCACTTAGTGGCGGCGTAGACTCTTCTGTTGTAGCAGTATTAATTCATAAAGCAATCGGCGATCAGTTAACATGTATTTTCGTTGACCACGGTTTACTTCGTAAAGGTGAAGCAGAAGGCGTTATGAAAACATTTAGCGAAGGCTTCCATATGAACGTTATTAAAGTGGATGCACAAGAACGCTTCATGAATAAGTTAAAAGGTGTAGAAGATCCAGAACAAAAACGTAAAATCATCGGTAACGAATTCATTTACGTATTTGATGATGAAGCATCTAAATTACAAGGTATGGACTTCTTAGCACAAGGTACACTTTACACAGATATCGTTGAAAGTGGTACAGCAACTGCACAAACAATTAAATCTCATCATAACGTGGGTGGACTTCCAGAAGACATGCAGTTCAAATTAATTGAGCCTTTAAATACGTTATTTAAAGATGAAGTACGTGTATTAGGATCTGAACTAGGAATTCCTGATGAAATCGTATGGCGTCAACCATTCCCAGGTCCTGGTCTTGGTATTCGTGTATTAGGTGAAATCACAGAAGAGAAATTAGAAATCGTTCGTGAATCTGATGCGATTTTACGTGAAGAAATTATTAAAGCGGGATTAGACCGTGAAATTTGGCAATACTTCACTGCACTTCCTGGTATGCGTAGCGTAGGTGTTATGGGTGACGAGCGTACTTACGATTACACAGTAGGTATCCGTGCAGTAACATCTATTGACGGTATGACAGCTGACTGGGCACGTATCCCTTGGGACGTACTAGAGAAAATCTCTGTTCGTATCGTAAACGAAGTAAAACACGTTAACCGTATCGTGTATGATGTAACGAGTAAGCCACCAGCAACTATTGAGTGGGAATAGTATTGTAATAAAAAAGATCCATCTATCATTCATGAATAGATGGATCTTTTTGTTTTCGTTGTTAATACGAACGAAAATATAAAAAAATATAAAAATGTTCGCTTTTAAATTGACAAAAATACATTCAAGAGTTAATATGAGTATGTAATTCAAACGAAAAGTGAATATTATGCCGTCGTATAATATCGGGGATATGGCCCGAAAGTTTCTACCTAGCTACCGTAAATGGCTTGACTACGAGGCGTTTAGATAAAGATGAGGGGAAACTTGTCTTTATTCATAGAACGCTTCCATGTATATGCAATGGAAGCCTTTTTTATTTTTAATAGATAAAAGAGGGCTAGGGAGATTACGGCGAGTAATCATATAACGGGGGAAACGTAGGATGAAACGCTATTTTCAATTTGATGAGCTCGGTACGAATTATAAGACTGAGTTCATAGCGGGGTTAACAACATTTCTATCTATGGCTTACGTACTGTTTGTCAATCCTGCTACGCTGTCGCTTGGAAATGTTAAAGGGTTACCAGCAGGTACAGGGATGGATCCAGGTGCAGTATTCGTTGCTACGGCATTAGCGGCAGCAATCGGTTCGTTAATTATGGGTATTTTCGCGAAGTATCCAATTGCTTTAGCGCCAGGTATGGGAATTAACGCGTTCTTTGCTTATACAGCAGTGTTAACGATGGGTATTCCGTGGCAAACGGCCATTGCCGGAACATTAATGTCAGGTATTATCTTTATTATTCTTACTGCTTCAGGTATTCGTGAAAAAATCATTAATGCAATTCCATCGGAGTTAAAGTTTGCAGTAGCAGCAGGTATCGGATTGTTCATTGCATTCCTTGGATTCCAAAATGCTGGAATTATCGTGAAAAATGATGCTGTTCTTGTTGGGTTGGGGGACTTAACAAAGGGCACAACGTTACTAGCAATCTTCGGGGTTGTTACGACAATCATCTTCATGATTAAGAAAGTTAATGGTGCTGTATTTTACGGTATGATTCTTACAGCGATCTTAGGAGTGGCAACAGGATTAATTGATACTCCGAAAGCTGTAGTGGGAGCAATACCGAGTCTAGAACCAACGTTCGGTGCTGCGTTAACGCACTTCGGAGATATTTTTACAGTTCAAATGGGGATTGTTATTATAACGTTTTTCTTTATCGATTTCTTTGATACAGCAGGTACGCTTGTAGCGGTTGCGAATCAAGCTGGATTAATGAAGAACAATAAATTACCACGTGCAGGAAAAGCATTATTTGCGGATGCGATTGCGACTGTAATTGGTGCGATCTTGGGTACATCAACAACAACGTCTTACATTGAATCGTCTGCAGGGGTAGCAGCGGGAGGACGTTCTGGATTTACAGCAGTTGTAACAGCAGGATTCTTCTTACTGGCACTATTCTTCTCGCCATTACTAAGTGTTGTAACGCCAGCTGTAACGGCACCAGCTTTAATTATTGTAGGAATCTTGATGGTTTCTTCTTTAGGGGAAATTGATTGGAAGAAATTCGAGATTGCAGTGCCAGCATTCTTTACAATTATCTCTATGCCACTTACGTATAGTATCGCAACTGGGATTGCGATTGGATTTATCTTCTATCCAATTACAATGGTTGTGAGTGGTCGTCGTAAAGAGGTTCATCCGATTATGTATGTTATGGGAGTTTTATTCGTACTATATTTCATCTACGTTCGTAAATAAAAGGGGTTTTTTCAAAGGTCTAGACTTAAGGGGAGTCTAGACCTTTTTTGCGTCTTCAGAAAAACTTAAGGATTTCCGAGCGTTTTTCTTCAGAAGTTTTCCTATAATAGAAGTTAGGGATTAAAAAAGTAATGGGGGAGATATTGTGGCACACGAAACAATACTTGTCGTAGATGATGAAAAAGAAATTCGGAATTTAATTACAATCTATTTAAAGAATGAAGGATATAAAGTATTACAAGCAGGGGACGGAGAAGAAGGGCTACGTTTACTGGAAGAAAATGAAGTGCATCTAGTCGTATTAGATATTATGATGCCGAAAGTAGATGGTATTCATATGTGTATGAAAGTAAGAGAATCGAAAGAGATGCCTATCATTATGCTTTCTGCGAAAACGCAAGATATGGATAAGATTTTAGGATTAACAACAGGAGCAGATGATTACGTAACGAAGCCCTTTAATCCATTAGAGTTAATTGCACGAATTAAATCTCAGTTACGCCGTTATATGAAAATGAATGGTTTTGCTATTCAAAATGAGGACGAGCTAGAAATTGGAGAGATGAAAATAAATATCTCGACCCATAAAGTTATTGTAGAGGGAGAAGAAGTGAAACTAACCCCAAGGGAATTTTCAATTTTAGAATTGCTAGCTAGAAATCCAGGTATGGTGTTTAGTGCGGAGCAAATTTATGAAAAGGTGTGGAACGAACGATCTTTCCAGTCTGATAATACTGTAATGGTGCATATTCGAAAAGTACGTGAAAAGATTGAGGAGAATCCAAGGAAGCCTAGATATATAAAAACAGTATGGGGAGTGGGGTATAAGATTGAAAAAGATATTTAATCCGTTTACTTATGTTCGGAAAATTCGAGAATTAATTGGAAAGATAATAAAGAGCGTGAAACGGAGTATAAGGATTCAACTTATTACGGCGTTTACTGCTTGTGCGTTATTAGGTCTCTTTGTATCAACGAAGATAGTAGCACCTATTTTTGAAGATGCTAGCCAGCATGCCGAGATTAATTACAGAGATGGTATGGAGCAAATTAATCGTAAAGCTCAAAGTACAGCGGAAATGATGGTTGCTGAAAATAAATTAGATGCTGTACAAAATATGATAGAACTAGAAAATGAGAATTTAGAGCAAGGGCATGATGCCTTTAAAATATTAGTTACTGACGAAAATGGTAAAGTTTTGTATAAGACGAAGCAAGCGCAAGAAGAACAAATTAATTTGCATAATACAATTCGTAATGCGACTTCATTTGCTATCAATTATTCAAATAATAATGATATTGAAAGATCAAGAAAAGAGTTTATTACATTCTCGCCTATTACAATTGAAGGTAAGAACTTATATATGTTTGTAAGCGGGATTCCTCAAGGCGAGGTAGTGTATTATAAAGTAGAAGGACCATTCCCATTTTTAATTGGTGTCCTTGTATTCATTTTCTCTTTCTTCTATATAACAAAGAGAAAGATGAAGCAGATTGAAGCAATGGCAGAAGGTGTAAAGGAAATAGAAAAAGGAAACTTAGCGTACCGCATTGAGAAGAAAGGTGAAGATGAGATTGCGTCTTTAACTGAGAATATTAATAATATGGCGGAAGAGCTTATGAATAATATAGAAAAAGAGCGTAAATTAGAAAAGCAGAAAAATGAGCTTATTACGAATGTATCTCATGATTTACGTACACCGCTTACTTCTATTATGGGTTACTTACGATTACTTCGAGATTCTAAATATGAAAATCAAGAACAACATGATGAGTATACGAGAATTGCTTTTGCAAAGTCGGAGCAGCTAAAGAATTTAATAGAAGATTTATTTGAGTATACGAAGTTAACAAATGAACAAGTTGTATTAGAAAAACAAGAAGTTTGTATGAATGAGTTACTCGAGCAATTAATAGAAGAATTAGTACCGCAGGCGGAAGAGCATGGACTTACGTTTGTTAAGAAGTTTCCTGAGGAACGTGCTTATGCATCGATTGATTCGGAAAAGATGGTTCGTGTATTTGATAATTTACTAATGAATGCGATTAAGTATAGTAAAGATGATGGGGAGATAAAAGTTTCTCTTCAAAGGCAGCGCAGGGATATACAAATTGTAATTGCGAATCATAGTGAAGAGTTTACGAGAGAAGAGTTAGCGAATTTGTTTGAACGTTTCTATAAGAAGGATCAATCTCGAAGTAGAGTAACAGAAGGTTCTGGACTTGGGCTTGCGATTGCGAAAAGTATTGTTGAGTTACAAGGTGGTAGTATTCGAGCTGAATATGAGGAGGGCATTATTCGATTTATCGTCTCTTTACCTATTATAGAAAAATAATAAACGATAGCATGTTACATGATAAAAAGACTTATTTTAAAAAGAAATAAGTCTTTTTATATTTTTTTAGAAAAACATATTGACGATTAGAGTTTAGAGGTGTAGTATTATACGAGTCACTGATGACAACAACGTCGAAAGCGGCAAACGAAATGAAAAACTTAGTTGACATTACAAAATAGAAATGTTAACATAAGGAAGTCGCAAATGAGCGACCAAGTAGTTCTTTGAAAACTGAACGAAACAAACAACGTGAAACGTCAATTTTTATTTTTAGATGCTAGACAAACTAACTTTATTGGAGAGTTTGATCCTGGCTCAGGATGAACGCTGGCGGCGTGCCTAATACATGCAAGTCGAGCGAATGGATTGAGAGCTTGCTCTCAAGAAGTTAGCGGCGGACGGGTGAGTAACACGTGGGTAACCTGCCCATAAGACTGGGATAACTCCGGGAAACCGGGGCTAATACCGGATAACATTTTGAACCG
>NZ_QJTG01000046.1:0-16594 GCF_003217275.1 Bacillus sp. 196mf | reverse complement strand
GGATATAGCCATGAAACAAGATCCAATGTTACAGAAGGCAATCCACAAATGGGAAAATATGAGTCAGAGTAGCTCTTTCCGTCTCGCATATGAAGGACGTGAAAAAGTGTTATTTGATGAACAAGCTAAATTAGCACATGCACGTGAGGTTGGTATAGAAGAAGGAAAACAAGTAGGGAAAGAAGAAGGGCTTCAAGAGGGTATAGAAAAAGGGGAAATCCAACTTATCCGAGGCATGCATAAAAATGGCATGGATATCTACAAATATGGAACTGTCGGAAATACGCCTTATTTTAGACAAGTAAAGTGTACGGTACACTTTTTAACAAGGTTAGATGATTCTTTAGGGCCATCTGAACCTGAAGAACTAACACTGAAAAATAAATATAATATTCAGAAAAAACAGATCGAATGAGTCCAGTTATGTTATAATTAGCGTAACCGATATACTGTACTACCTTTTGCTCCCTGATTTGTATAACAAGTCAGGGAGCTTTTCGTATGCTTCATGTTCTACGATTCTATTTTCAGCAGATTCCCATATAAAAGTAATATATTGAAAGTACTGGGGGTTTCGGTATGTGACGACTATTATTTCTCCATCACAAAAGATTCAATTGTTACATTTTTAAAGATAAACTTATATTATTTTAGTATGTCATAAAAAGTGATTCTTTTCAAATTATTCTCCATGTGAATATTGATTTGCATATTCTACATAACGCTTTACTGATAGATGAGAAAGGAATCCTGTTCTTTTTATGACGTCCTCTGTAGACATATTTCTTTCTAGACAGCGTAGAATATAGGTATTCCGTAAGTGCTGTGCGGAAATTCCTTTTCTCAGTTGCGCTCTGGCTACTTCTAATCGAATCATCTTTTGTACAGCAATGGCTGTTAGTGCTTTCGGAGCATCATTGTCATACACCCAACGAAATGTCCCTCGTTTAAAATCAAATGCAACCAATAACGGATCTGTACTGTGGTATCTAGGACGAACTGGTTCAGGTATCGTTTTATAGTACGTAAATAAACGTATTTTATCCTCTCCCTTTAACATGATCCTTCTCTCTGTCCCTTTGTTATGTAAAACAGTAATCATGTTCTTTCCAAAGTGTACCTGTTGCATCTGTAACGCTACGAGTTCTTGCAGTGTAAGCACATAATCCAAAAGAAGCGATACAATAGACACATTTCGATCTATGAGAAATGGTCGAACGGAGAATTGTTCCTCTGACAACCCTTCAGGTGAAGAGAGGATATATTTCAGCTTTTTTTCTTCCTCTTTCGTAATAAAGTCTTCCTTGCGTAGGGCCCGATTCGGTGGAGTGATTCTCTTCATTTCTACAATAGGACTAGGAATTTCTAAAAACTGATACAATTTCTTTAATACGACTGCAATGCGATGAATAGTTTTCTCTCCATACTTTCGTTTGTATATGAGTTCCTGAAAATAGGCTTCAAAATCCTCTTTCCCTATCTTGTTCCATACGTTCTTTTCTTGAAAACGATTCGATGTTTGCAGCCATCTTCCAAAGTCCTCAATATCATAGACATATCGTTTAATTGTGGATGCTTTTCTTCCACGACTAGCTAAAAAGAAAGAAAAATTTTGTAAGGTATCCTCAAATTCTTTTTTATTCATGTACCTATCACCTCACTTTTTCTGTATGATTTTAGTCCTGTACAATTTTCATTTCAGCTTAGCTGGGTATTTCCAATCTCGCTTATCTTTTTTATCAGAGTTTATATTTGTTTTTTGTTTCTTATGCTTTACTTTGTTCTTCACCTGATTTTGTTGTTCGAATGTATCTAACTTTGCTTGCATTTTCTCCATTTGTTCTTTTACTTCTTTAAGTTCCAACTTGATTTCTGATAACAACCTTAAAATTGCATCACCTTTATTCATAACAACCGCCTTATTTCAGAAGATGAATATTTTCTCAACATATAATAGATTGAATCTTCTGTTTTGTTAGGTATAATTAAGAAGAATAACTGTCATTATTCCCTTCTCGTAGGACGGACTATGCCAATAGAACCGTTCTTTTTTTATTATTTTTAACCAATCTAGTCTAATTCTCTCACATCATAATGAAAGAGTCCATTACAACAAGTAATGGACTTCCATTAAAATCACAAAAAGTAGCTCTTACTTTATCCTTCATGATTAATATCAACTCGCCTGTTTAATTGGTATGATAGGTGGAATTGAAATAGACAAAGGATAACTGCGAGTTTCTCCCATCATATTTTTTGCTACCACATGATACATATAAGATTGCTCAGGCAGGATATTTAAATCTGTAATAGTAGATGCCGTAAAGGTCTGGATTTTTTGGTTATTTTTATACAAATCGTATGCAGTTGCATTTTTCGCTGCTATATTAAATTTAATTTCAGAAGAATTTATATCTGTTGCTGCCATCTGCACACCAAATGGTGGATATTGTTTTTGTGAAGGTTTAATCACATATGCCACATTATTTGACATGTCTAATAATGTCTGATAATGCATATATGCATATCCGTGGTCACCAAATTTTGTCCCCCAGCTATTTCTTACAATGAACCATTGGTTTGTCTCATCATACCCCACTACAACAAGAGCGTGTCCCCCTCTGGACTTCTTTTCTGTAACAGGTGGTACAATTCCGGATGTAGGAGTTGCATCAAAGTTGGGGTATACATGTATTCCAACTAAAACAGGGTCTTGATTGGCTACTGCTTGCTTTATATCAGCAAGCATATTTGCTTGACGTATAGCTTGATAGGAACTAATTTTATAAGGCACTGCATTCTTTTGTTGTAGAGCTGTAAGAGGTTCTTTAAATTGGTTTGTATTTTCTGGATTTAAATCATACAAGCGTTCTGTTTCTGGAGGTACGCCTTCTTGTTTTAAAATTTGAAAGGCTGATTCGAAATACATACCATCCTTTGGTCCACTTGGATAATAAATATAAGAGGGCGATAAATACGTAATGTCTGTTCCACGTGCTCCTGCATCTTTTGCAATATAGTATTCTCTTAAAGCAGTTGTAGCAAATGGGACACATGTACCAAACTTCCCTTGACTTCGTACTTCTGGAAAATATTCACGTAAATCGATGCGATTGGGAAGTATATTTGGATTTTGAATTCCCTGTTGTTTTTGTTTGGTTGCTTCTTGTTTTGTGAGATAAGAAATAGGTGGTGTATAATCAGGTATATCTTCTTTCATTTTAGTATCTTTTAAACCCAAGCCATACGTAGAGAAATCATTTGGTTGAAATGATGTTTCTGTTTCAGCATGTACAACTGGCGTAAACAACAAACCGATCATTCCGACTAATAATGTTATCATAAAAAAAATAAACGTATTCCCCTTCATAAAATTCCCCTCTCCAAATGTATTCTTTTTTCGTAAACTAAAAATTTAGTTACGCACTAAATATATAACAAATGAAATGTATAAACTAGATTACATAAGTTGATAAATATTTTAGGTTTATCGTTCGCAAAGGTACAATTTTCCCGAAATGGTATGGTGAGGCCTTATATTATAGTATCTGCAAAATTAATTAAAAATCCCACTGCCTAATTAGGCAGTGGGATTTTTAGATTACTCATTCTGAAAGTGTAAAGTGAATTCGTAATATTTAAAATAAATATTATCAATTTACTTTATTTTATACTCATGACAAAATATAACTACGCTAAATTTTTCTTTCAATCTTTTCCCTAATAAAGATTGAAGCCATTCACAATGTTTAGCTTGAAAAAGGAAAGCTCATTTCTTGTAAAAGAATGAGCTTTTTCTTTACTCTTTTTCTACATATTCTATCATATAGTTTACTATATTACTACATTATTCTTATGTGTTTTCTTGAGTTTATCATGTATTACTATTTTGGGAGAAACAATAAACATATACGCTATGTCAAAAATGATGGTTTTTGAGGTTCTGGTGCAAAAACTCTAAAGCCTATGCAAATAATCAATTAGGCTTGGACATACTGATACTATGATTCTTAAAAATGGGGGTAATCAGTATGAGAAAGAAGAATTTATTTAAATGGAAGCATTATCAGCCAGATTTGATTTTGTTAACAGTCCGTTGGTACCAGCGGTACAACTTAAGTTTTCGTGATTTGGTAGAAATGATGGAGGAAAGAGGACTATTCTTAGTTCATACAACGATTATGCGGTGGGTGCATCAATATGGACCTGAGCTAGATAAGCGAATTCGACGTCATCTTAAACAAACGAATGACTCTTGGAGAGTTGATGAAACGTACATAAAAGTAAAAGGACAATGGATGTATCTCTATCGTACCGTTGATTCTGAAGGAAACACGATTGATTTTTATTTAAGTAAATCCAGAAATCATACGGCTGCAAAGCAATTCTTGAAGAAAGCTTTGTGGTCATTTCATGTTTCAAAACCTCGCACAATCACAGTTGATAAAAATCCGGCTTACCCTATTGCTATCACAAAGTTGAAAAAAGAAAAGAAGATGCCATTAGGCATTCAAATCCGAAAGATAAAATATTTAAATAACATCGTAGGGCACGACCATTGTTTCATTAAAAAACGTATACGCACTATGTTAGGACTTAAATCCTTTCGTACAGCTACATTGATTCTTGCAGGAGTAGAAACTATGCATATGATAAAAAAAGAACAGATTGATTTACGGGATCAGTCTGTTCAAAATCAAAAATAATTCATTCATCAATTATTTGAATTAACAGGGGAAAGGACGATTCCGGTAGGGATCTTCATTGTTCTTTGGTATATATCCTAGATTTGCACCAGACCTATATAGCTAGCATAGCACTTAGAACCTTTTATAATTTATACCCTATTGCTTGTTTTATATACATAAAAGGGGGGGAAAGAATAATTCTTGGTATATTAAATTTTTTGTAAATCTTTATTTTGAAGCTCTTTACTAATTTTAAAAATCTCTTTATATAATTTTTCAATCATTTTTGGGGTATACGGTCCTTTATTTTTAGCTGTAATATTTTTTATAATAAAATTTTCTCTTGTCTGATCATTTATATCAAGATTAAATCTCATTTTTTCTTTACCTATTTCTTCTACTATCTTCCCCCTAATATTAAGATAGTTTAAAATCTGTTGATCGATATCATCTAGTCGCTTTCTTAATTCTTTTAATTGATTCAAATTAAATCCTCCTTAATATTATGCGTCATTTTAAATGTAAAATCTTTTATTTAATTAGCTTTTAAAAAGATAAAACTTAAACAAAATAAACTTCTTTTGTTTATTTTGTTTATCTGTAAATAGATTATAACAACAATAATCTATTTTGAACATGTGTAAGTTTTTCCATGTACTATTGTTTGTATAAATTAAAATACCAATGTAAATTACTTAATTAATGTTTAGTTATTAAAATGAACTTCTTTTTATTTTATAAATTTAGTACTAATTAAAATAATTTAACTTCATCATGTAGGTCAATTCCATGATAATAAAAATTTCTCAATCAAATTTAATAATCGATTAAACAGTAACCCTATAAAAGAAAGTGTAAATACCCCGACCATTAATTTAGTCGTAATCATTAAGCTACCGTAATGCAAAATCATTGCACCGATACCTTCTTGGGCAGCAATCATTTCAGCGGCAATTAAAAGTAAAAGGGATGTACCAGCACCAACTTTTAATCCAGTGAAAATACTAGGTAGGGAACCAGGTAACAAAATTTCAAAAAGAATACGTCTTCTTTTTGTTTTAAATATGGAAGCTACATTCATTAGGGTAGAGCTAATATTTTTAACACCAGAATACGTATTGATAAAAACAGGGAAAAATACACCTAAAGATATTATCGAAATTTTAGGTAATTCACCTATACCAAGCCAAAGAATGATAAGAGGCAACAGTGCAATTTTCGGAATCGGGTAGATAAAATAAATTAAAGGAGCAAAAATTGCATTTAGTAATTTTGAAAAACCAAGAAATAATCCAAATATAATACCTAATAATGAGCCAATAATATATCCTGTACCAATACGCGATAGGCTTGCTAATAGATATTTTTGAAGTTCTCCATCTATTAACATATACATAGCTGCTTGTATTATAGATGATGGAGCTGGAAGAAATAAAGGCGATATTAGAGCCAATTGAGCACAAAATTCCCAAATTAACAAGATGCTAATCACGCTAAATAAAGATATATATTTGAAAATATTTTTTTGGAGAAAAGGTTTTAACGCGTTTGTTTTTTTGCTCTGGAAATTAGTGTGATAAACACCGGAATTTTCATCGTCTGTAGCATTAACCTTATATTTTTTGAGTATCATCTTTTGAATCTTCGAATATAAATTGTAAAATAGTGTTAACATATTCATCAAATTCCTTTTTATAATTTACTGACTTTCTACCTGATTTAGGTAAAAGTATTGGCAGTATAGTCTTTATTGTACCTGTTTTTTTTGAAAGGATTATGACTTTGTCTGCTAAGTAAACAGCTTCATCTACATTATGTGTTACATATAATGTAGATAAAGGTTGTTCTTCCCATATATTTAAAAGTTGTTCTTGCAAAATTAAACGAGTTGGAGCATCTAATGCAGAGAACGGTTCATCCATAATTAATAAGTCTGGTTTTATTGCTAAAGCACGGGCAATTCCTACTCTTTGTTTCATCCCGCCAGACAAATGCTTAGGATAATAAGCTTTAAATTGTTCTAATCCTACCATTTTTATATAGTGATTTCCTTGCTTTTGTATATATTCTAAGTCATTTGTATAGTTTTTTATTCCGAATATTACATTGTTATATACGTTTTTCCAAGGGAATAGTGCACTATCTTGAAAAACCATACTGATACGCGGTGTGTTATTAAAATTCTTTCCTTCAAAATATACTTCTCCATTTGTTTGGGGGATAAGGCCTCCAATAATATTTAATAAAGTAGATTTTCCGCATCCGCTTGATCCAACAATTGCTACAAATTCATTTTGACAAATTTCAAAAGAAATATCATTAAGTACCGAATGATTTTTCCTATCTAAATTTTCGTAAGTCATTTGTATATTTTTAACAACTAATTTCAAAAGCCTAATCTCCTATTTGGTTAATTACTTGGTCTAGTAAGTCTGTATTAAGAATATCACTAACATTTACTTGTTGTTCAATCAAATTTTCTTTATGATACCAAGAAATTTGAGTTTCTATATCATCCTTTAATACCTTTGCATTGTAATCAATAAAAGGTAGCCCTTTTTTTATTGATTCTTCAGGCTGTTTTGTATACTTAGCTATAATAGATATAACTTCTTTATATTTTTGGCTTTCTTTTTGTGTAATTGCTTCGTTATAATAGCGTGTGGATTTCACATATGCTTTAAGAAAACGTAATGCTATATCTTTTTTTTCTTTGAATTTTTCAGATAAAAAAATTGCAGATGTCTGATAATCCATTTCGTCCCCCACTGAAACCAACAATTTTCCGTATCCCTGATTAATGGCGTTGGAAACATGAGGTTCTGTTAGTAACGTGGCATCAATTGCTTCATTTTTTATTGCTTCAATCATTCCATTTACACTATTAAGGGGAACTAGTTCTATGTCTTTTAATGATAAGCCATGTAATTCTAATAACCGTCCTATCATATAGTGGTAAGTAGAACCAGTCTGCGTAATTCCTACTTTCTTTCCTTTTAAATCTTCAATTTTGTTGATTTGAGATTTTGGAGATACCATAAGTGCGTTTGATGAATAACCTTTGGCTTCCCGTCCTTTATCAGCTACAATTGTTAATTTTTGTCCGTTGGCAACCATATTGTATAAACTAGCTGTAATCCCTGTTGCGCCGATATCCAAATCTCCTCCAGCTGTAGCAACTGCGATTGGCTGTGCTGCATCAAACCAGGTAGGTTCTATATCTAAGTTTTGCTCTTTAAAAAAACCTTTCTCAATACCTATAAATAAAGGTGCTGAACTTGATAATTTTAACATTCCAATTTTTATTGGTTTCGTAGAGGTTGTTTTTTCTTGATTTTTATTGTAATTACAACCACTTAAAGTGAATAATGCAACAACAAAATATATAATTAATTTTTTCATGTTTTCCTCCATAAATATGATTAGTTTATCAACCGTCTTATTTTATACATATAAGGATTATATATTCATAAAAACATGTGATCTTTCATGAAAATCTGAAATAATAGCCATTTAACACTAAATAAAATGTTTATCTTGCAGAATTTACAGCTTGTAAAGCAGCCTCATAATTGGGGTGTTTCGTTAGTTCATTTACATATTCGACATATACTACTTTATCATTTGAATCAATTACGAAGATCGAACGAGTAAGAACATGAATTTTTTTTAAAATTACACCATAAGCTTGACCAAATGAAAGGTTACGGTAATCAGAAAGCATCACCAGTTCGTCTAAATTATTCAATGTACACCAGCTTTTTTGCGCAAAAGGTAAATCAGTGCTAATTGTTATTAAGTTTACATTTTTAAGATTTGATGTATGTTGATTAAAATAGCAAGTTTGTTTAGCACATACATCGATATTAATAGATGGAATAACACTAATTAACTTAATGCTATTTTTGTAATAATTTAAGTTTACTTTTATTAAATCTTTTGTAACTAATTCAAAAAAAGGTGCTTGCTGTCCGACTGTAACTTTATCTCCAATTAACTCCACTGTGTTTCCTAAAATCATGACACTGTTCATTAGAAAATTCCTCCTTAAATATCTTTACCATCTAAAAGACAAATGACTTTAATTTAGATGGTAATTTGCTTTTTTGAAAATAATATAAACTATTTAAACCATATAGGTTTAAGTTGTGTGGTTATAATATAACAAAATTTCTAATTAATTTCATATGAAATTTTTGTAAAATACTTATATATAATTTAATTTCAGTTAAAGAATAAAAAATAAGATTTAATTTATTATGTTTGAACATTTTAAATGTTGAATGAGGATCCGTAGGAATTTATTAGCTTTATATTTACCTTATATTAATGTTAACTGTAAACAGAAGATAAATATACATATAACTGACTCATTAATCCGGTACGAACTTATTTTTATAGGGTTAGCTATTTAAAGCTGCCTTTTAAACAGATTACAACCGAGTTATTCACTGTATTATTCGTTACATGTACTGAATATGGGGGAGAAGCTGCGTCTGTAGAATCTATTTGAAACTGGAAATACAAGCTTGATGATAAGGTATCGCTCATCAACGAATATGTTCCTACAGAAACAACTGTGAGTTCTTTGTAGTATCCAATTCTTAAACATGTATCCAGCGATATACATTCTAATTGCTCTGTAACTTTTGTAAATGCCAATCCTTCTGTCGCTCTTTGACAAACATTTTTTGTTTTAAAAAGTTCAACTCTCGTTTAATTGCAGAGTTTGTCACACATACTTTCAATGGGTTTGTTTCATTTTCACACATGTAATAGTAGTAATCTTGTAAATTAAGAATACGAGTTTTTAGCTTTCATGACGCACAAATTTGTGAGAAATGAGGTGATTTGGAAAATATTCTATGTATTTTTTTTATGAATTGATATAATTAATTTGTAATAATAAACAAAATAATCCTAATTTGTTTAAATAGTTTCAATGTTATTCAACAATCATTTCTGCTGGTAATTTTCTGAGCAAGTATGATTGCTCAGATGTAATAGTAGGAGGAAAAAGAAAGCTGATTAGTTATTTTTTAATTTATATGTGAAAGCGAAAGAATGAAACAAGATGAAAAAGGTTATGCCCAAATTTCTAACGAGAGCTGTAGTAGTAAGTATGCTTACGGCACAAATTATGGGGTGTCCGTTAACAGCGTAGATGGAGAAGTAGCACAAGGAAAAGGTAAGATAACTAAGAAACAAGAAGAGAAAAACAAACAAAAAGAGAAAGATAATAAAAAAGACAAACCTTGAAATAAGTTAGAAGAGTTATCGAAGAAGAACGAAGAATTGCAAAAGACAATAGAGGAAACGAAACAACAATAACAACTAGAGGAATCTGATAACCTCGAAGGGCGAATACAGCGAAAATAGAAAACGAAAAGTATCAAACAGAGCTGAAAAAAGTTGAACAAGAACAAGAACAAGAAAATCTAGAGAAACTCGTTAAAAATGCACGAGACGAAATACGTAAGAGACAAACTGATGATTGGAAAATAATTGACCAAAAATTATTTAAAAATGATCAAAGTACAGGCAGAAGATGAGATAAACAAAATCCAACAAGCATCGGTGAATAAGAGAACAGGGATATACAATAAACTTGAACGGATAAATGATAGAATAGCTTCATTGGAATTAAATAAAGATACAATAGTTACAGAAAAGTTTAAATAACTTCAAAAAAAAGTGGGAAATGCCAATATTTCAAAAAAATAAACTAGGAAAATTACAAATTTTTAATAAAATGATAAACTCAAATGTTCCGAATGAAACAAAATCTCTATTGATTAATAATATTTAAAATCCTAAATATACTAAGTAACTCATGTATATATTAGAGAAAAATAGACCTGGTATGTTGATAGAATTGGAATATTTAGTGATAAGTAAGGATTTAAATGACGTAAGTGGTATTTGGGTTGCATTAGTAAAAAAAGCATTTTCCAAGAAGAGGATAAAAAGAAACTGAATGATATGAAAGAAAAATTGGCAGATTTGAAGTCGGATTGGGGAGGGGATCGAGAAATAGTAAAAGATATGCAAAAAACTTAGAGGATATGATGATAAGGTATGAAAAACAGATTGGTGGAAAAGGTGAACTCACAGAGAACCAAGAGTGATGCTAGTCTAAGTGATAGACACATCGAACAGAGAGTTTATACTAAAAACAAATAAACGAGTTCGAGGTGTTTTTATGAAAAAAAAGCCATATGATGCAGATTATAAAAAACAAGCTGTTCAACTTTGTAAGGAGGAGGGCCAAACTATTTCTCAAGTTGCAAGAAATCTAGGGATTCCCTATAAAACACTATACCGTTGGTATACAGAGTATCAACAAAGCAAAGGAACTAGTTTTGTAGGGTCTGGAAACATCAAACCAGAAAATCAGGATCTCCTCGCTTTAAAGAGGCGTAATCGTGAGCTTGAGGAGGAATTGGCTATTTTAAAAAAGGCGCTTGGCATCTTCAGCAGAGACCAGAAGTAATCTACACATTCATTATGGAGCACCGAGATGAATTTCGTGTAGTGAAGATGTGTCAAGTCTTCGGTGTATCACGTAGTGGTTATTATGCATGGTTAAAGCGACCTGCCAGCTCACAAAAAAAACGAAAAGAACAGCTCATTAAACAAGTCCGAAATGAATATTTACAGTCGAATCAAATTTATGGAAGCCCTAAAATTACAAAGGAATTGCATAAACAGGGTGTTTATGTTTCGCAAAAAACAGTAGCGCGTGTGATGCAACAAGCAGGCCTTCGGTCTATTACTGTGCGAAAATATAAAGCAACAAAAAATAGTAATCATTCTTACAATGTGTACGCAAACATGTTAGATCAAAATTTTGTAGCAAATCAACCAAATCAAGTATGGATGTCAGATATCACGTACATTCATACAGAGGAAGGATGGTTGTACTTAGCGAGTATTATGGATTTATATACACGAAAAATTGTTAGTTGGCACATAGATGCTCGTATGACGAAAGAATTAGTAATCACGGCTTTACAACGCGCATTAGCCCAAGAAACGATTACCGAAGGTATCATGCATCATAGCGATAGAGGAAGTCAATATGCTTCTCATGAGTATCAAAAAATCTTAAAACAAGAGAAGTTTCAAGTCAGTATGAGCCGTAAAGGAAATTGTTATGATAATGCAGTGATTGAATCGTTTCATAGTGTTCTAAAAAAAGAATGGGTCTATCCGAAAAAATATAAAACGCGCGAAGAAGCAAAATCTAGTATTTTCAAATACATTGAGGTCTTTTACAATCGAAAACGCAGTCATTCTGCACTGAAGTATGTATCACCTATTCAATTTGAAAAAAGATTTTATGAAAAGCAACAAACTCAAGCTGCTTAACGAATTAAATGTCTCTGTTTCATGTGTCTATTTTCTTGACATAACACCAAGAGAGACTACTTAAGAAGTTAGAAAAGGCTGAAGGTAAGAGTGAAATTGAAAAGGCAAAAGATAAAGTAGTAGAAATTAGCAAGAAATACGGATTAAAAGAACAAGATATTGATCTTCATTCTTTATCTCTAATAAAGCAAAGTCATCGCAACAAAGAAATGGATTCGGTTAAAATAGAAGAATTAGAAAAAGGCATTAAAATCTTATATGAAGTAGAAGTGGGTTTGATTATACTAGATATTTTTTAATTAAGTCAGTTAAGCTAAGGAAATAAACTTAAAGAAGCATTAGAAAAAAATTGAATAGAGTGCAAATAAATAGTAGAAATATAGAGATATTTGAGGGGGAAAAGCTATAAATGTAGAAATTTAGCATAATATAGAATGGGGAGATTTTAAACTTGAGCCAGCTGTGGAAGAGATTGATACATTCATTATATCACATCAAATCAGAGATAAAATTCTAATGATGTCGTTAACGGTAATTAATTCTTTCTAAAAGCACATATTGAAATATAATACATGCTTTTGGGGTTCTGTTACAACGTTGGAAAAGTGAAAACAGATAGATAAAGGAAGAAATAATATGGAAAAAAACACATCAAAAATATTGACAATGTCTGCAGTAGTGGGTATGTTAGCGACTCTAATTATGTGGAGTCCGACAGTAATTCATGCAGTTGGAATACATGAGGGAAAAGAGACACATCAAGAAAGAGATAGAAAGGAACGAGAAGAGAAATGGGAGAAAGAGAAGGAGAAAATGGAAGAAAGAAGAAAAGATGAAGGTTCTAGGAGTGATGAAATAAATCAGTTACAAGAAAAAAAGAATAATCTAGAAAAAGAGAAAGACTATTGGAAAGAGAAGCGAGAAGATTTTGATGATGAGGAGAAAAAACAAGCAGCTGAAAAAGAACTTTCTAGAATAGACAGGGAATTAAATGAAGTAGACAAAGAAAAATTGAAAGATATGAAAGAAAGTATGCTTGCTGAAATCAACCCTTCACCAGAAAATATCAAATTAGATCAATTAACGGCAACCTCATTTGGTTTTAAGAGTATTGAACCTTTTTTCAACGGTATAACCAAATTCGAAGAAGATGCAATTGATTCATATACAGCAGGTTCAAATTCTATAAACGAGTATTTAACTAAGCGTCAAAAATTACGAGATTATTTATTTTTTTGTAGTAAAGGTAAAGATGAAACTTATGTTTTAAATATGATAAAAAATTTAGATATTCGACTTGATAATCCTGGAAGTAACAAAGAGGAAGTTTTAGATGTTGTAAAAGGATTGATTTTTTCAAATATTGAGATGAAAAAAATTAAAAATATGGTAAAGGAACTGAGCGATTTGAATGTCAGTCAGGAAGTCCAGGGTATTATAAAAAAACTTGATAATGTTTTGAGAAAATCTGCACCTTATTTACCGAAGATGACAGTGTTTAGGTATGTTAATACTTTTTATTGGGAAAATACAATTATATCATCCGGAGAGAGCAAAGAAAAAATTCTTGGATTAAAGGGGTCGATTGCAGAGGAGTCACGTTATTTAAGTACTTCTTTAGTTAAGAACAACCGGGCATTCTCAGAGAATGCGAAATTTTTATTAGAAATTGATATACCGCCAGGAATAAGTGCCGCATATATTGCACCATGGTCTAGTAATAAACGTGAACAAGAAGTGTTAATAGGTCGTAATAATTTTTTTGAAATAAAAGACATATCTATTCCGAGTCATGATGAAGAATATATTAAAGTGAAAATACAGGTAATAAAAAAATAGGGTTTGTCTACATTTATTGGCCACTAAATTAAGGGAATAGCAAGTGATTTTTAAATTTTGGACATGCTGATACAATCAACCTATAAAAGGTGTGGGATCAGCATGAAAAAGAAAAATTATTTACATAGGAGCGATACCGACCAGATATTAATTGTACGTTGGTATCTACGGTACAATCTAAGTTTTCGAGATTTTTCTTAGCTCATTCAATGGTTATGCACTGTAGCCATCCGTATGGAACTGAACTGAATAAAAGAAAAGAATCTGAAGTCACCTCAAACAAGTGAATGATTTATAGAGAGTGTATGTATTTATATCGTGCGGTTAATTCTGAAGGAAATACGATTAACTTTTACTTCAATAAAGCACGAAAAAACTAAAAAGTGATTTTCCAAAAAAGCTTTGCAGTTTTTTCGTGCTTTAAGACGTCTTACGATCACAGTTTAAAAAATCCTGCTTATTTAATTGCTAATACAAAATGATATTTTTCGTTTATAAATATATGCCTTTATAAACAGGTGAAGTACTTCTATAAAACATTGAAATCTCAAGTAGCACAAGTATTTTCACAACTAAATTCTCTTTTTCATATATGAATAGAGTGGATAAAAAGCTAATTGTTAGGCATAGTTTAAAAATCCTCGAAAAACGTATTAATCGCTAAAGAAAAATACAAATTAAGTTCGCGCGAAATACCAATTTTACGAATACTAAAGTAGTTATATAAAAATCAAATACTGCATCTAGGGATTTCAAGCTCAATTACATGAATCTTAGTGTATTTGTATGCGCCATTTAATTCATATTTCATATAAGAATGACCAAATATTAAATTACTCATAAACAATTTTTATAGGAAATTACATTTTAATTTAGTAGCGTTTTTCTTGCGTGGATCTAATTAACTCCTGATAATCATGATTAAATTAACCAATTGTTATTTTAAAACGACTTTTATATGGTTTTCATATATTCATTTTGTTTGGATTTATATATAAATTGTTTTATTTTACATACATTTAAATCTAATGTTTGTACTAGTTTTACTAAACTAATATAAATTTATTACTTGGTTATTTATCATTTTCATTAGTATGACTACAGGATTTTATTAAATTCGAGTGTATTTTAGTATTCCATAATTTAATTATGTAAATAAGTCTGTGTAAAAATTGAATTTAACGCGAACTTGTGTTCGCAACCATTTTCTGTTATAGTATATATGAGGTGATTTTTATGGATTACAGCAAGCAACGTCAAAAATCCGTACATCGGAAAAAATTATACGAAAATTTAAATGAAATGCCCTTTTACATAGAAGAATTTGTGGAGTATAAAGAATTACATGATGCCTCTCCCTCCACCCTACTGAATTATGTATACGATTTTAGAGTCTTCTTTAATTGGCTATTATCTGAACAAATTATTGAATTTAAGCCCATTAAAGACGTATCTTTCTCTGATTTGGAGAATTTAAAGAAAAAAGATGTTGAGAACTTTATGAGGTTTCTAAAACTACAACAAAACATGCAGAATTCCTCTGTTAACAGAAAAATTTCGGCCTTAAAATCTTTATTTAAGTACCTCACCTCCCTATCAGAGAATGAAGATGGAGAATGCTATTTTTATAGAAATGTAATGGCTAAAATTGAAATACATAAAGATAAAGAAACATTAAATGCTCGTGCAAAACGTATGAGGTCTAAAATATTCCATAATGATGATGATCAAGAATTTCTGAATTATATTAAGTACGAACATGAAAAATCTTTAACAAGACATCAGTTATTCTATTTCTTAAGAGATAAGGAGCGTGATGTAGCTATTCTTTCCCTCTTTCTTGGTAGTGGTATTCGTGTAAGTGAATTGGCCGATCTCCGCATGGAAGATATAAACTTAAAAGAAAGACTAATTGACGTAATACGAAAAGGAAACAAAGAAGATTCCGTTTGGATTACCCCCATTGCATTAAATGATCTTGAAAAATATATGGAGGTTAGAGGTAACAAATATGCTCCAGGGAAAGAATTACAAAATGTATTCTTATCGAAGTATAAACATACTGCACAGCCTCTTTCCGTTAGGGCTATCCAAGATATAGTAGAAAAATATACTAAGGCATACGGTAAAAGAATGTCTCCCCATAAATTAAGACATACATTGGCAAACAAATTATATATGGAAGAAAAGGATTCATTACAAGTGATGCAGCAACTTGGGCATACCAGTCAAGATACAGCTTTGCTATATACACAACTTGGGGAAACAACTATTAAAGATAGTTTAGGCAGAATAGGAAAGAATAAAGAATAAGGGTTTAGCAATTTTGTATTGCTGAACCCTTATTCTTTTCCCTATCCAAAAACAACAAGGGTTTAAATATTATATATATTTCTCTTGAAATGTAGTTTTATTATATAAAAAATACATAATATAAATTTTACATTAATTGGTTTATAAAACATTTCATATTTACTACATTTGCTTCTTTTTACTATTTAATTAGATATAATATTTGTATCAAATGTTTCGGAATTTACTTTTTCTCCATCTATCTTCATATTTATTTTCTGTTTCGGATTTGCTGTTACCACCCAAGCATTCGGTAAATAACGATCTTCATGGGATAATGTAGACGGTGAATTTATAACCTTTCCTCCTAAATATAGCGTAGCAGAAGAACCTCCATCCATTGC
>NZ_QJTG01000045.1:0-19044 GCF_003217275.1 Bacillus sp. 196mf | reverse complement strand
GCATGCCTTGTTTCCTAACTAAGCTGAGTAGTTACCATTTTTGTTGGTAAATCGATAATATATCTCCCAATATAGCATCCTCTTTAAAACTGTTTAACTACATTACCAATACCCCAAATTTCATTGCTGTACTGCAAAATCGTTCGATCACTCGCAAAATGACCAGACTGTGCAATATTTAAAATCGACATTTCTAGCCACTTCGTTCGGTTCTCATAAGCTCTACCGACAGCTTCTTGTTTTTCAGCATATGGGCCAAAATCTCGCAGAACGAAATATTCATCATTTTGAATAACGAGAGAATCATAAATCGCTTCAAATTCTGCTCCCGATTGTGCAAAGAAACCATTTGTTAATTGATCAACTACTTTTTTAATGTGCCTATTGTGGTGATAATAATCACTTGCACGATATCCACCATTTTGATAGTAATGAAGAACCTCTTCCGCTGTTAAGCCGAAAATGAAACAGTTATCATGACCGACCCGGTCTTTTATTTCAACGTTAGCTCCGTCTAGCGTTCCGAGTGTAATCGCACCATTCATCATAAATTTCATATTACCTGTTCCCGATGCTTCTTTACTCGCCGTTGAAATTTGTTCACTTACATCCGCTGCCGGGAATATATCTTCCGCTAAAGAAACTCGATAGTTTTCTAGAAAGATAACTTTCATATATTGACTGACATACGGGTCATTATTTACTTTTCTTGCGAGTTCATTTATTAATTTAATAATTTTTTTCGCGTAATAATATCCAGGTGATGCTTTCGCTCCAAAAATAAAAGTACGCGGATAAAATGTAAAACTAGCATCCTCTTTCAAACGGTTATACAAATATAAAATATGAAGAACATTTAATAATTGTCGTTTGTAAGCATGTAATCTTTTCACTTGCACATCAAAAATAGAATTTGGATCAATCGTAAGCCCCATTGTATTATGAATGCGCTCCGCTAAAATCTCTTTACGTTCTTGTTTTACTTCTGCAAATTTCTCTTGGAAACTCGCATCGTATTGAACTGTTTGCAACGATTGAAGCTTAATCGGTTCTTTCTTCCACTCTGTTCCAATCGCCTCTGAAATGAGATTTGTTAACTGTGGATTTGCTTTCATAAGCCAGCGCCTATGAGCAATTCCATTCGTCTTATTATTAAACTTATCTGGATAAAATTCATAAAACAATCGCATTTCCCGCTGCTTTAATATTTCCGTATGAATTTTTGCTACACCGTTTACGCTATGGCTACCGACAATTGCTAAATGAGCCATTTTCACAAGATCATGCGCAATAATTGCCATGTCTTCGATGCGATGCCATTCATAAGGATAACGTTCCCAAAGTTCATGACAGAAACGTTCATTAATCTCTTCAATAATCATATAAATTCTCGGTAATAACGGTTTAAAAATGTGAATTGGCCACTTTTCGAGCGCTTCTGATAACGTCGTATGATTCGTATAAGAAATCGTCTGCGTCGTTATGTGCCAAGCTTCTTCCCATGTTAACTTTTCTTCGTCTAGTAAAATACGCATCAGTTCTGGAATTGCTAAAACCGGATGTGTATCGTTAATGTGAATCGCAATTTTTTCATGTAATTGACGAAGGTCACCATATCTTTCTCTATGCATTCGAACGATATTTTGTAAACTTGCTGATACGAGGAAATACTGTTGTTTTAACCGAAGTATTTTCCCCTCATCATGCGTATCATCTGGATATAAAAACTCCGATACAGCCTCTGTTTCGCGCTTATATTTCAAAATATCTTTGCAGTTTTGCGGGAACGGAACTGGTTCAGCATTCCAAAGTCTAAGTGTGTTTACAGTACTCGTCTCATAGCCTACTACCGGCACATCATATGGCACTGCCATAATGACTTCTGCATTTGTATGCCTAAACTCTAAACGCCCGTCAATTTCTAGCGGTTCAACACTGCCGAAATAACTTACTTCCACAGCTTGATCATGCCTTCTTACTTCCCATACATTTTCATGAAGAAGCCACTGTTCTGGAAATTCAACTTGATAACCATCAACAATTTTCTGATCAAACAAACCATGTTTATAACGAATTCCACAGCCGTGTCCTGGCAAGTTTAAAGATGCAAGTGAATCGAGAAAACAGGCTGCTAAGCGTCCAAGCCCACCATTACCAAGGCCTGCATCTGCTTCCACTTCTGCTAACTCTTGCAACGAAATCCCTAGTTCAGATAACCCCTGCTCGCATACATCTCTAATACCTAAATTCAAGATGTTACTTCCAAGCAAACGTCCAAGCAAAAACTCAATAGACAAGTAATACATTTGCTTTTGCTCTCCGGATCGATAACTCTCATTCGTTGCAATCCATTGACTATTCATATACTCACGTACCATATGACCGAGTGTATTATATTGATCACGAGTTGTAGAATCTTTGAAACTTTTCCCATACATCGTCTCTAACTTTTCTAGAAAAGTTGATTTAAAACTTTCAACATGAGTAAACATTTTTTCACCACCTACATGTTATTCCATGAGACTTTTATACAATTCCTTATAAGCAAGAGCCGATTGCTCCCAGCTATAATCTTCAGTCATCGCTTGTTTTACAAGCTGCTCCCACACTGGTTTATCATGATAAAATTCAATTGCACGGTGAACCGTATGCAGCATGTCATGTGCATTAAAGTTCGTGAAACTGAAACCATTTCCTTCGCCTGTTTCTTCATCATAAGAATGTACCGTATCGTTTAATCCACCTGTTTCTCTTACAATTGGAATCGTACCGTACGCTAATGCGATAAGTTGTCCAAGTCCACACGGTTCAAACAGCGATGGCATTAAAAACAAATCGCTTCCCGCATACACTTGGTGCGCTAATTCTTCATTAAATCCGATATAAACTTTTACCTTCTCCGGATACTCATATGCCATCCACTCAAAGAATTGCTCATATTCCGAATCACCTGAACCTAAAATAATACATTGTACATCTTCTTCCATTATTTCGCGGAATACAGTGCGTACTAAATCAAGACCTTTTTGCTTCGTTAATCTCGTTACCATTGAAATAATTGGTGTATCCTCTTTTTCTGGCAAACCAAAATAACGCTGCAAAGCGCGTTTATTTTCACTCTTTTCATATAATGACTCTGCATCATACTGAGCCTTAATATACGAATCCGTTTCTGGATTATATACGCTCGTATCAATACCATTTACAATGCCGCTAAGCTTATCATTATATTTTCGCAGTAATCCATCTAGCTTCTCACCGAAAAATTCATATTGAATTTCTTCTTTATACGTCGGGCTCACCGCTGTAATTTGATCCGAAGCGATAATACCGCCTTTCATAAAGTTTATGTTTCCATAAAACTCTAGCTGCTCACTATGAAAATATTCATCACCAAGCTCTAACAAGTCGTACATCACTTCAGGAGGAAATACTCCTTGGAACTGCAAGTTGTGAATCGTATATACCGTTTTAATACGCTCATATAACGGGTTATCTTGATACTTTTCACGAAGTAAGAAATTAACCATAGCCGTATGCCAATCGTGGCTATGAAGAACATCCACTTCAAAGTCAAGGTGCGGAATACACTCTAACACTGCTTTTGAGAAATAAGAAAAACGCTCCCCGTCATCATAATGACCATACAGAGAATCTCTCTTAAAATAATATTCATTATCTATTAAGTAATACGTAATTCCGTCTTGCTCACCTTTTAAAATTCCACAATATTGATTCCTCCACCCGAGCGGGACGTTAATTACTTTATGTAACGTACATCCATCTCTTAACTTTTGTGGAATGAGGCTATAATTCGGAAGTATAATACGAACGTCCACTCCTAATTTTTTCAGCTCTTTTGGGAGCGCACCCGCTACATCAGCTAATCCTCCCGATTTCACAAACGGTACACATTCTGATACTGCAAATAAAATATTCACTTGTTGTCCCACTGCGCGAAAAGTTTTTATTACTCCTCTTGCAGCTTCCTCCCTTCGAGTTTTCATTTAAATTAAAACTTTAATCAGTGGGGGAAAAAGCCCCCACTGATTCTTTAGGAATAACTATTAATCGTACTGTTTTGTACGCTTCCTTTTTCTACAACATACGGCTCATCGATGTTTCCTTTTAATACGACACCGTCGCCAATTTTCACGTCTTTATCAATAATAACACCGTCTATTATACAGTTATCTCCAATTTGGCTCTTTTGCATAATAATACTGTTACGAATAATTGATCCTTTTCCAATTTTAACTGAACGGGAAATAACACTGTTTTCTACCTCCCCCTCAATAATACTGCCATTTGCAATCATTGTATTTTTCACGACTGCACCCTTTAGATAACGAGTTGGTGGCTCATCTTTTACTTTCGTAAAGATCGGCGCTTCTTTCTTAAATAATTGCTTCCAAATAGCAGGTTGCAAAATTTCTAGGCTATGCTTATAGTAACTTTCGATCGAGTCAATAATTGCTACATATCCAGTATGCTCATATGTAGCAATATGTAATGATTTCCCGCGTTTTTCTCTCACTACATCAAATAAACTGTATTGCTCTACATCTTTATATGACTCAAATAAGTCTAATAATAATTGTTTCTTTAACACGTATGTTTGAAGCGAAACCCCTTCATGGCAAACTTCTGTAATATCAGCTGCCGTATGTATATGTCGCTCTAACACCGCTTGAAAATTTAATGCTGTTACGAGATGGCTATTCGTAATAACAACGTACTCTTCTCTGCTTCTTAGAAAATAATCAATATGTCTTCTAAAGTGTGCAAAAGACCCAAATTCATCTTGGTCACATTGGCAGTTTGGCGGGAATAAAAATAGTCCGTCTCGTTTTCTATCTAAATCCCACTGTTTTCCTGAACCAACATGGTCCATTAACGAACGATTTTTATGGCTTGTAAAAACTGCTACACTATGAATACTAGAATTCACCATATTTGAAAGCATGAAATCAATGAGTCGATAACGGCCCCCAAACGGTAACGCCGCTAGTGAACGATGCCCTGTTACTTTCTTTAAGGAAGGAAAACTTCCCGTTGCATTAATAATTCCTAACATTTTTTCTCCCATTCATTTCATCCCCCTTTTCTATTTCCCTTCAGCAATTAATACTACATCGTCAACATTCTTTTCTGGACGAATGATTGTTCCATCTTCAATAACCATTTCTGATCCAACAATCGCTCTTTCAATCACAACATTTTTACCAATCTTAGCCCCTGGCATAACGACAGAATCAATCACCATACTTCCTTCTTCCACCGTCACTCCTTGGAATAACACAGAATGCTTCACGTCCCCTTCAATGACGCACCCTTCGTTAATAAGCGATTCTTCTACTTTCGCCTTTTCAGCAATATATTGAGGCGGTTCGTTTGGATTGACAGAGTAAATACGCCAATTACGATCGTTTAAATTCAGTGATGTTTCATCGCGAAGCAAATCCATATTCGCTTCCCATAAGCTCTTCACCGTTCCAACATCTTTCCAATATCCTTCAAACGGATACGCCATTAACTTCTTCCCTTCATCCAATAAAAGCGGAAGTACATCTTTTCCAAAATCGTTACTAGATTCAGGGTTTCTCGCATCCATCTCTAAATACTCTTTCAAAATTGACCAATTAAAAATATAGATTCCCATTGATGCAAGATTACTTCTTGGAAATTGTGGTTTCTCTTCAAACTCAACAATCTCCATTTCTTCATTTGTATTCATAATGCCAAAGCGACTCGCTTCATCCCAAGGTACTTCAATAACAGAAATGGATACGTCCGATTCTTTCTCAATATGGTAATCTAGCATCTTACTGTAATCCATTTTATAAATATGGTCACCTGATAAAATAAGAACATACTCCGGTTCATACTGACTTAAATAGTTTAAATTTTGATAAATGGCACTTGCCGTACCTGTATACCACTTAACCCCTGAAGACTCCGCATAAGGAGGTAAGACTGTGACCCCACCGTTTACTCGGTCTAAATCCCACGCATTTCCGATTCCGATATAATTATGAAGTTCAAGTGGTTGATATTGTGTTAAAATCCCAACCGTTTCAATACCAGAATTCGCACAGTTACTTAGCGTAAAATCAATAATGCGATATTTACCACCAAATGGAACAGCTGGCTTGGCTAAATTTTTTGTTAATGCACTTAAACGACTACCTTTTCCCCCTGCTAGTAACATTGCTACGCACTTTTGTTTTTGAGCCATCTTGTTTTTTGCTCCCCTTTCTCGTCTTCACTGGTCGTAATATGGATACGCCGAATGGTGGAATTGTAATCTCTACATGTGCCGCTTGATTATGGTACGGTTCTAGAATTGTCTTAAGACGTTTCTTATTCACTTGCCCCGAACCGCCATATTGCTGTGCATCACTGTTTAAAATCTCGTTATAATACTCGAAATCTGGTACACCTACTTTATAGTTTTCATATGTAGCTTTCGTAAAATTACATACGACAACTAACGCATCTTCTTGTTTATCCCCTTGGCGGATAAAAGAGAAAATACTTTGCTCATTATTATTAGCATCAATCCACTGAAAACCTTCAGGTGAATGGTCAAGCTGCCAAAGTGGTTTTGAGCGCTTATACAATGCTATGAGCTCATTAAAGTAATCATGCATATAACGATGCATTTCAAAATCATGTAAATTCCAATCTAAATCTTCAAGGTCTTTCCACTCATCAAACTGTCCGAATTCTCCTCCCATGAAAAGTAACTTCTTTCCTGGGTGAGTAAAGAAATATCCATATAATAAACGAAGTTGAGCAAACTTATCCCAGTAATCACCTGGCATTTTATTTAATAACGACTTTTTCCCATGAACGACTTCATCATGAGAAAGCGGTAATATGAAGTTTTCAGAGTACGCATATAGTAAAGAAAACGTCATTTTCTCATGAATGTGTTTCCTATATTCAGGCGCACACTCCATATATTTCAGCACGTCATTCATCCAGCCCATGTTCCATTTGTAATTGAATCCAAGCCCACCTTCATACGTTGGAGTTGTTACAAGTGGCCAAGCTGTTGAATCTTCTGCCGTCATAAGAAAATCTTCATCCTCTGCAAACACTGCTTCATTTAACTCTCTTAAAAATGAAACAGCATGCTCATTACTTTGCTCTTGTCCTTCTTTATTCCAGTACAACATATTCGCAACTGCATCTACTCTGAAACCATCAATATGGAAATATCTCATCCAAAATAACGCATTTGAAATTAAGAAATTACGTACCTCTCTCTTCCCTAAATCAAAATTGACAGTTCCCCATACTGGATTTTCTTGTACATCTTTATCTTTATATTCATAGGTCGGTGTGCCATCAAACAAATATAAACCGTGAGCATCTTTACAAAAATGCCCCGGCACCCAATCTAAAATGACACCGATTCCATATTTATGACATTCGTCGACAAAATGCATTAAATCATGCGGCGTACCAAATCTACTCGTCGCTGCATAATATCCCGTTCCTTGGTATCCCCAAGAACGATCATATGGATGCTCAACAAGCGGCATAATTTCAATATGTGTAAATTGATGTTCCACCACATACGGGATGAGCTCTTCAACCATTTCCCTGTAAGAGTACAGCGTTCCATCTTCTTTCTTTTTCCAAGAACCAAAATGTAATTCATAAACTGTCATCGCTTCTTTATAAATCGATTTTTTCTTTTTCTTACGATTCCAGTTTTTATCATTCCATTCATATCCTTTTATATCAAAAACTACAGATGCCGTATTCGGTCTTACTTCTGCATATACAGCATACGGATCTGCCTTTAAAATGACGTCACCAGCCAACGTTTCAATCGCATATTTATATATTTCTCCTTCTTCAATATGCGGTATAAATAAGGACCAAATGCCTTCTTCTGTCACTTGTAGCATCTTATGTTGCTCATAATCCCACTCATTAAAATCCCCAACAACACTCATTGCTTTCGCATGAGGAGCCCACACTGTAAATCGTACCCCTTGAATCTCATCTTCCGTCACAACATGTGCGCCAAAGATGTTATAACTTTCATAGTACTTTTCTGTATGAAACTCATCTCGTTTCACTTCTTCACAATTTATTACACTCAATATGCTCACCTCACTTAGATGACAGAATTTTTTATACTTTAACTATTTCTGCGAAAAACTGCAATATCCTTGTTAATTTATAAAAAACATTCGTTTTTTTCTTAAAAATGTTAGTTTTTATTCACATTTCCGTGTAAAATATCGAATTTTGACGAATATTCATTGTAAACGCTTCATTCTACTTCTATATTTCCTCCTATTATTTTTTTCTCAACCTTTATTTTATTAGGTTTATTCTATCTTTCACGCTATTTTCCACTTAAAATAACCATAAAATAATCTGTCATAAAAAAATGTTTCTCAACATTTTTCGTCATATTTTTATTGAAACGCGAAATTCATAAGCATATACTTGTTCTCAATAAAGAACATTTATCTTTCGTAACTATAATTCATAGCGGACTACTATGTTTACTTATTTATCCTTGTTGCGAACGATTGCTATAAAAATTTAACTAGGGGGCTTTCTTATGTCATTAAAACAAAAAGTAGGAATGGGAGTTGTCACCGCTTCACTTGGTTTATCCCTTACATTCGGAGGTGTATTCGCCTATTTCAGTGATTCAGAAACATCGAGTAACTCATTTCAAGCTGGAACACTAGATCTTTCTATTAATCCAAGTGTAATCGTTAATGTGAAAGATTTAAAACCAGGTGATTTTATTGAAAGGAACTTCAAGCTTGAAAATAAAGGTACATTGGATATTGCAAAAGTAGCACTTGAAACATCATATGAAGTTACAGATGCAAAGCAAAATAATGACGGTGAAGATTTAGGTGATCACATTATCGTCAAGTTTCTAGTGAATGATGGACAGCCATCTAATTCAAACGATGATCATGAGATTTTGTGGGAAACAAAACTATCAAAATTAAAAACTATGAAACCTGAAGATGTCGCTACGTCTCTAGAACGTCATAACTTAATAGATGGTATTAAATCTGGTGAAACAGATTACTTACATGTCCTCTTCTCATTTGAAGATAACGACCAAGATCAAAATAAATTTCAAGGTGATTCCCTGCAGCTAAACTGGACATTCCATGCTGAGCAAACAGCAGGTGTGGAGAAATAATTTTTAAAAATATAAATTACCGGAGGCCTATAAATGAAAAAGAAAAATCGTTTTGTTACTGGAATGGTAACAGCTGGCGTTCTGTTTTCAACTGCCATTCCGTTCAATGTACTTGCTGAAAGTCCTATTAACCAAATTGAATCTTCAAATGCTCATTCTATATTATCGAAGCTTTCTAAAGAACAACGCCTGGCATTACAAACGGTAGATGCCAACCCTGGTTTTACAATTTCACCAGATATTAATACGAGTAGTTCTGAGCCTGTAAATATCATTGTAGAATTTCAAACTGCTCCAGTAAAGATTAATGAATTAAAACAAAAAGAAAAAGGATTACAATCTGCTCCTGAAAATATAAAAGTACGTATTGATCAAGAACATGAAGAATTCGAAAAAGGACTAAAACGTCTTTATCAATTCAGCCCATCAGTAAAATCAGGAAACTTCCAGTCTGTACAAATTAAACGTTCTTATAAGCATGCGCTAAATGGTGTTGCAATGACATTACCAGCAAATACAGTTGAAGAGTTATTACGAATTGGTGTTGTAAAACGCATTTGGAAAGATTACGAAGTGAAATTAAATTTACCAAAACAAGCTGAGCAAAAAGCACCCCAAAAACTAACAGACAGCATCCCTCAAATCGGGGTAGATAAGTTACATAGTGAGGGTATTACCGGAAAAGGAATTAAAGTTGGTGTATTAGATACAGGTATTGATTACAATCACCCTGACTTAAAAGACGTATATAAAGGCTATCGCGCAAAACCTGGTGAGGACTCTAGCAAAGTAGATCCAAATTCAGTAAAGGGTTGGGACTTTATTAATAATGATGCAGATCCAATGGAAACTACTTATTCAGAATGGCAACAATCTGGTGCTCCTGAATTTGATAACCGTGGTTCTTCCTTCTACACAGCCCACGGCACTCACGTAGCAGGTATCGTTTCTGCTCAAAAGAAGAACCAATCTGATTCAGCAGTAAAAGGTGTTGCACCTGACATTGAACTGTATAACTATCGTGTACTCGGTCCATACGGAAGTGGAGATAGTTCAGGTATTATCGCTGCAATTGATAAATCTATTTCTGACGGTATGAACGTTATTAACTTATCGTTAGGTGATGATAGCAACAATCCTCTTGATCCAACATCTATCGCTGTTAATAACGCGATGCTTTCAGGCGTTGTTACAGTCGTTGCTGCTGGTAACTCTGGACCGAATCCATCAACACTCGGATCACCAGGTGCTTCGCCATTTGCTATTACGGTTGGAGCCAGTGATAGCTCTATTTCCTTACCGAAACTATCAGGTCATGCTGGACAATTACAATTCCCTAACCTAATTTTGTTCGGCAAAAACTTCACTGATAAAATAGAAGATTTCAAGGGACAAACTTTACCTATTGAATCTGTAGGAATCGGTACGCCTGACGAGTTTAGTAAAAAAGATGTAAAAGGAAAAATCGCTCTCGTTGCACGTGGTACAACCTCATTTGATGAAAAAATTGCTAACGCAAAACAAGCAGGTGCAAAAGCCGTTATTATTTATAACAACGTGGATGGAGAAATTCCTTTCTACGTTGGTGAAAGCACAAAATACATTCCAGCATTCCGCCTAACGAAAGAAGACGGTGAAAAACTAAAAGCTCAAATTGAACAAGGTAGCACATCCTTAACTTTCGATGAAATTAATTACATTCAAACAGAAGGCGATCATCTTGCAGACTTTAGCTCACGCGGTCCTGTTACAGCAAATGATGATATTAAGCCTGATATTACAGCGCCTGGTGTCGCTGTCCTTTCAACAGTTCCTGAATATATTAACGACCCGCAAGAGGGTGAAAACTACGCTGTTTCCTATGAGCGTATGCAAGGAACATCTATGGCTTCCCCTCATATTGCTGGCGTTGCTGCTCTAATTTTACAAGAACACCCAGACTACTCTCCGTTCGATGTAAAAGCGTCTCTTATGAACACAGCTGATGATTTAAAAGAAAAATATTCGGTGTATGAAGTTGGAGCTGGGCGAGTAGATGCTTACAACGCCGTTCGTACAGAAACAAGCTTTAAAGTATTAGATACGACACAAACTGTTGTAAATGATGAAGTAATTGAAGTGCCCGAAGAAACTGGATCTATTGCATTCGGTAAGTTTTATCAAAAAGACGGTGAAGCTCTTGAACAAAAACGAAATATAAAAGTAACTAATCATAATAAACAAGAGAAAAAAGAATTTAAAACAGAAATTTCTTATACACCGGCTTCTTCTACTATTAACGATGCTGTCGCAAACGGTGTAAAAATCTCAGCTCCAGAAACAATTACTCTTGATGCTGGCAAAGCAGATGAAATTGAAGCAAAAATTAATGTTCCAGCCGGTGTAAAACAAGGCCGATATGAAGGATATATTCATATTACGAACACGAAAAATAAAGAAGAAACATATCAAATCCCATTCTCTATTCGTGTATCAGAGCCTGGTATTGAAAACGCAATACTATCAAGAAAAGCGATTTCAACTGATACATCTAAATTTAATCCATACGGTGAATCGTATGTTCACGGGGCATTCCAATTAAACAGCGAACTTGAAACGTTAGATCTTATCGTAAAAGATTCCAAAACAAATAAAGCTCTTGGCTTCATTGGAACATTAAACACAAGTGGACTAAAAACTGATGTGTATTACTACTTAGACTCATTCTTTAATGGAAAAGTGTATCCTTTTACAAATGATCCTGCAAAACCAATTGGTGATGAGAAAATCAACTTACCAGAAGGAGACTACACGATTGAGTTTGTCGGTTATGATAAGGCTGGGAAAGCACGTGTAAAAGGTGATTATGTTGTAATTGATAATACACCACCAGAAGTGAAACTAACTGGATTAAAACCTGGTATTTACGAGTTAAATGAAGAAAATTATACAGTAGAAGATGGCAAAAAAGCACTATGGATTAAAGGAAATGTATACGATTCAAACGTTGACTACTTAAAAGGAAAAGGATTAAACATTACGCAAGAAGCGAATGGCATTATGTACTATGACTATTCTCCATACTTGCATAAGTTTTTACCGATTAATGCAAATGGCGACTTTAAAGTTGGCATTACACCTGACTCCTTCAAAACGGAAGGTCCAATGAACACAGGCGTATATATTTTCGATTATGCAACTGCAGGAGCTGACTATCCAAGCGGTGTAAATAACTACTGGTTTATCCCGCAAGGTGCTCAATATGCGAAAGCTAGTTACGATAAAAAAGAATTATATAAAAATGACGAGTTCACAGTAACACTAAATGCAAAACACGTAAAACAATTTGTTGCTGGGCAATTTAATGTAAACTTCCTAGAGAAGAACTTCAAATTTGCAAATGCGAAATTTAATCCTGCTTTTGAAAAGCTACTTTCCGAAAAAGGAGTAACCGCAAAAGTAAATGAACCGAAACTAGAGGCAGGTTCGGTTACAGTTGGTGGCGCTATCGATGACAAAAACTTTGCTGGATTAGATGGTGATTTCCCGTTCATTGATGTAACTTTCAAAGTAGAAAATGATGAATTTTATGAAGCAAACGCTCAATTAGAGTCACCAATTTTTGTTTACTGGAAACAAGGTGAATCAGAACCAAATAGAATGCGTGTACTTCAAGATCAAACATTCTCAGTTATGTCCTTAAATTCACTAGTAGAAGGAAATATTAAACCTGGTGCATTCTTAAATGAACGTGGATATTTAGATGAAAAGTTTGATTATGCAAAGCTTGGCGTAAAAGTATACGCAACTGATTCTTACCGTCATAAGTTTGAAGGTTCACTAGATAAATATGGGTACTTCAAACTAAATGGACTTCCAGTTAATAAACGCGACTATAACCTATATGTAGAAGTGCCAGGACATTTAACAAGCCGCCTAACAACGAAACTTGGTACTGAAAAAGACGGTAAGCTGCTTGGCCAATATTATTATGCAAGACCTGACGAAAACCTTGCCGGCGATGTAAATGCTGATAAAGTAATCGATATTAAAGATGCTGAAATTATCGCTAGCAACTATGGTAAAAAAGGACTAACTGTAAAAGACGGAGACCTTAATAAAGATGGGATTGTCGACGAAAAAGATATTCGCTTCGTTGAAAAGAACTTCTTGAAAAAAGGGCCAGATGCATCTAAATCACAAACACCTGTAGAAAAATCAAAAAGCGGTACACTGACAGATATTTTAAAGAAATTGGGATTAACGCCTAAAAAATGATAAAGTGAAACTTTAATCAGTGGGGGGTGTTCATCCCCCACTGATTATCAGCCCTCACCAATCGGGCTTTTACGGGCAGTTGATCACCAAACTAACTTCTTTGCTTTCGCTGCATTTTGAGGTGGGGATCTTACTGCCCGTTAATGCGGGATAATAAAGAGCACTCTACGTAAAGTAGAGTGCTCTTTTCTATAAACGACCCTTATCCAGCAAAAGGGGTATATTGGGGATATACAAGGGAAACCGGAAAAGGAATTTATATTAAATTATATAAGTTCAGAGGTAAGAAGCAGTTTCCCACCTCTGAATTATTTAGCAATTATTATAGTACTGGTGCCATTGTTTCTTTTAATACTTTTACAGAATGAGCGAATTTCGCTTTTTCATCTTCATTTAGCTCAAGTTCTACGATTTCACGTACACCTTCGCGGTTAATTACAGCTGGAACACCTACATAAGCATCTTTCTCTCCGTATTGACCTTCAAGGTATGCAGATACAGTTAATACGCTGTTCTCGTTGTTTAAGATTGCTTTAGTTACACGAAGTAGTGACATACCGATTCCGTAGTAAGTTGCACCTTTACGCTCGATAATATGGTAAGCTGCATCACGTACGTTTTCGAAGATTTTATCTAAGTCTTCTTGATTGTACTGTTCGTTGTTAGCTAAGATTGTTTCTAGTTTTTGTACACCGATAGTAGCGTGGCTCCATACTGGAAGTTCAGTGTCACCGTGTTCACCAACGATATAAGCATGAACGTTACGTGGATCTACATCTAAGTAGTCACCTAACATGTAACGGAAACGAGCAGAGTCTAAAGTAGTACCAGAACCGATTACGCGCTCTTTTGGTAAACCAGATTCTTTCCAAGTTACGTAAGTTAAAATGTCAACTGGGTTAGTTGCGATTAAGAAGATTCCATCGAATCCACTATCCATAATACCGCGAACGATTTGTTTAAAGATCTTTGTATTTTTCTCAACTAAGTCTAAACGAGTTTCACCTGGCTTTTGTGGTAATCCAGCAGTGATAACTACTAAATCTGCATCTTTACAATCTGCATAGCTACCGCTCCAAACTTTTGTTGGTGATGGAGAGAATGGTACCGCATGGCTTAAGTCCATTGCTTCCCCTTCTGCTTTTGCTTCATTAACATCTACTAATACGAACTCTTCAGCTACACCTTGGTTGATCATTGAGTAAGCGTAACTACAACCTACAGCTCCTGTTCCTACTAATACTACACGATTGATACCTTTTTTCATGGTAATTTCCCCTCTCTATTGTTCACATCTATTTTTTATGATTGTTTAAGTAATTAATTAAAATACTAATTTAATGTTGTTTAACTTCTTTACACTCATATTGTAGCACGTATTATTGTGAATTACTTCACAAATTATGACCTATTTGTGAACTTTTTTCACATAGAGTGTAAAGTTATTAGAATAGGTGTGGAATCCATTTCAATGGAGGCGTTTTCTTTAGATTGTGAACAAAAAGAATGTGATTCGATTATTCCCTATAACTAAATTCAATTTCTATAATCAAACTAACACATTATCCCCTTATAAGCTGGACGTCAGTTGGCCTATATAGACTACGGTGAAATAAATGAATTAGCCTATACTTTATCACCTCCCTTTTAACCATTACTGTATATTAAAAAATATCCGTTAAAATTAAGCGTTCTTTTCTAGTAATAAACCATCCAATATAAGTGATAGGCCATGCAAAGCTTTAGACAACTGCATCTCTGCATCTTCAGAATTCGCAATCCAACAAGCAAGGTCCACTAGTCCGCCATTTATGAATCTTGCTAAGGCTTCACAGTCCGTTTTTTCAATAATAGAGTCCTTCATTAATTGTTGAAGTATCTCCGCCATCGTCGTTAAACATTGCGACTGTGATGATTGATAATAACTATTTCCTAATACTGCTGGTGCATCTCGAAGTACGATTCGCTGAATTTCTGGATTAAGTGCCATTGTTAAATACGCACGACAACGCCCAACAAATCCTTCCCATTTTCCTTCCGCCTCATTTGATACTTCCCCTAATTTATTATCCATTTCCATGTCAATTTCTTTTACAACTGCTTCTAACAACCCTTTTTTATCACCAAAATGATGATAAATTGCACCACGTGTTAAACCGACAGATGCTGTAAAATCATCCATAGACGTGTTTACATATCCAACTGTACCAAAAGCCTCTCTTGCTGCACTCAGCAATTTAGCACGTGTTTCAGTAATCATTTCTGCTCTCGTTTTTTTAACCATCTTTTCCTCCTATTTCTATTCATTCTCTTTATTCAAAATAAATCGCATTATAGTATCGTTCTCTATGTAAAAGAATAACTCCTTTGAACGTCAGCTCTCTATCCAGAGATAAAACATTTCAATTGACATACGCACCGTATGTCAATTATTTCTAGCTTACAAGATAATATAACTTCTTACCCATCCCCTACATTGACTCACTGTCCCTTTTTATAGAAGGTATTAATGAAACAGAGGAGGAGTTAAAAGAATGAAGAATGTATATGTAAACGTCAAATACTTTGGTGATTATTATGTTTAATTCCTACCGTGAAATTTTCAGTGCTCCTGGTACAAAAGGATTCTCATTAGCAGGATTTATAGCTCGGATGCCCATATCAATGATGGGCATTGGTATTGTTACAATGTTATCTCAGTTACGTGGTGACTATTGGCTTGCTGGAGCTGTTGCAGCCACCTTTACATTATCATCAGCTTTACTAGCTCCTCATATTTCTCGGATGGCCGATCAATTAGGGCAATCTCGCATACTTCTTCCGACTACAGGTATCAGTGTTTTCTTTACGATCCTCTTACTTCTATGCACGAAATATGAAGCTCCTTATTGGACGCTATTTCTATCCGCCTTATGTGCAGGTTGTATGCCCAACATGTCAGCCATGGTGCGTGCACGTTGGACTAAACTATACCGTGGATCCCATAAATTGCATACAGCATTTTCCTTCGAGTCGGTTGTCGACGAAATTTGCTTCATAATTGGGCCTGTATTATCTGTCAGTTTAAGTGTTATGTTCTTCCCAGAAGCAGGCCCACTTTTATCATCTGTTTTTCTTACAATTGGGGTATGCCTATTCACCATGCAAAAAAGCACAGAACCGCCTGTACACCCTCACGACATTACAAACAAAGGAACAGTGTTTAAAATTGGTTCTTTACGAGTACTAGTATTCACACTCATCGCCATAGGGACTATATTTGGCACAATAGATGTCGTTAGTGTAGCTTTTGCTGAACATCAAGAAAACACGGTAGCTGCTAGCTTTGTGCTTTCTGTCTATGCAATCGGTTCATGCCTTGCAGGTCTAATTTTCGGTACTCTTAAACTCAATACTCCACCCTATAATCAGTTTTTAATAGCAGTCACACTGTCCATGATAACAATGCTGCCACTAGTTTTCGTAAACACTATTCCTTGGCTAGTAGTTATTGTTTTCTTTGCAGGGTTATCTGTCGCTCCTACAATGATTATTACTATGGGACTTGTGGAAAAAATCGTACCTGAATCAAAAATAACTGAAGGAATGACTTGGGCAATTACAGGACTTGGTATTGGAGTCTCCCTAGGATCGGCGATAGCTGGTTTAGTTATTGATAACTTTGGAGCTCGGGCAGGATTTAGTGTGGCTATTATAGCAGGAGGCCTTGCCTTAACTATTGCACTTTTAGGATACAAAACTCTTCACTCCGCATATAGTCATGCTGTTATGAAACCGGATGGCCGCTCAGCAGAGAGTTAAAACATATTCCAAAAATAGGATTACCTCTTTTCTTATGTATAAGAAGAGGTAATCCTATTTAAATTAATATAACTTTTTTAAATTGATTATTTATAATCTGTTATAGCTTCTTTTATATTTATACACAACAAAAAAGAGATAGCAGATTATGCTATCTCTTTTAGTATGACCCGTACGGGATTCGAACCCGTGTTACCGCCGTGAAAGGGCGGTGTCTTAACCACTTGACCAACGGGCCAGTTCTGGCAGAGAAGAAGGGATTCGAACCCTCGCACCGCGTTCGCGATCTACTCCCTTAGCAGGGGAGCCCCTTGAGCCACTTGGGTACTTCTCTATAAATATGGCTCCGCAGGTAGGACTCGAACCTACGACCGATCGGTTAACAGCCGATAGCTCTACCACTGAGCTACTGCGGAACAATTATGGTGGGCCTAAATGGACTCGAACCATCGACCTCACGCTTATCAGGCGTGCGCTCTAACCAGCTGAGCTATAGGCCCATAATTGAAAAGCGGGTGAAGAGAATCGAACTCTCGACCAGAGCTTGGAAGGCTCTTGTTTTACCACTAAACTACACCCGCATGAAATTGAAAATGGTGAGCCATGAAGGATTCGAACCTTCGACCCTCTGATTAAAAGTCAGATGCTCTACCAACTGAGCTAATGGCTCATTTTGAAAGTGGTGCCGGCTAGAGGACTTGAACCCCCAACCTACTGATTACAAGTCAGTTGCTCTACCAATTGAGCTAAGCCGGCTTGCGACTTCAAAATGGTGGCTCGGGACGGAATCGAACCGCCGACACGAGGATTTTCAGTCCTCTGCTCTACCGACTGAGCTACCGAGCCTTATTAAAATGGCGGTCCCGACCGGGGTCGAACCGGCGATCTCCTGCGTGACAGGCAGGCATGTTAACCACTACACCACGGGACCATTTGGTTGCGGGGACAGGATTTGAACCTGCGACCTTCGGGTTATGAGCCCGACGAGCTACCGTACTGCTCCACCCCGCGATGATATAATATGTAATTTAAGAAAAAATGGAGGAGGTAGAGGGATTCGAACCCCCGCGCGACTCTCGCCGCCTGTCGGTTTTCAAGACCGATCCCTTCAGCCGAACTTGGGTATACCTCCGAGATATAAACCTTTAGTGGTGGACCTTGTAGGACTCGAACCTACGACCGGACGGTTATGAGCCGTCTGCTCTAACCAGCTGAGCTAAAGGTCCTTTATGGTAGCGGCGGAGGGGATCGAACCCCCGACCTCACGGGTATGAACCGTACGCTCTAGCCAGCTGAGCTACACCGCCATAAATGATATTAAAATAAGTGGAGCCTAGCGGGATCGAACCGCTGACCTCCTGCGTGCAAGGCAGGCGCTCTCCCAGCTGAGCTAAGGCCCCATGTTTTTGGGAATATCGGGAAGACAGGATTTGAACCTGCGACCCCCTGGTCCCAAACCAGGGGGTCTACCAAGCTGAGCCACTTCCCGTTAATAAAAGCGCGCCCGAGAGGAGTCGAACCCCTAACCTCTTGATCCGTAGTCAAACGCTCTATCCAATTGAGCTACGGGCGCATATGGTGCCGAGGGCGGGGGTCGAACCCGCACGGTGGTCACCCACCGCAGGATTTTAAGTCCTGTGCGTCTGCCTGTTCCGCCACCCCGGCATGTCATATTGAAAATTGGAGCGGAAGACGGGATTCGAACCCGCGACCCCAACCTTGGCAAGGTTGTATTCTACCACTGAACTACTTCCGCAAGACATGTTTGAGATATTTTATTAAAAGTG
>NZ_QJTG01000044.1:0-21216 GCF_003217275.1 Bacillus sp. 196mf | reverse complement strand
ACAAAGAGTAAGTTGTTCCCCTTTATTTGTAAGCTTGATGCAGACGAGGAAGTGGAAGACCTGAAGAATTGGGAAAAAGCGAATCCATCTATCCGCCATAATGAAGAACTGTTCGAAACGATGCGGGAAGAATGGAACGATTGTCAAACCTCTATCCCTATGCATACAGAGTTTATGACGAAGCGCATGAACATCCCAAGGGCGCTGTCTCAGCATAAAATTGCAACGTACGATGATATTCTAGCAACAGATCAACCTTTACCCGCAGATTTACAGCACTACGAGTGTGTCGGAGGCGTTGATTTTGCAGAATTACGAGACTTCTGTTCCGTAGGATTGTTATTTAAATGTGGCGGGAAACGATATTGGATCCATCATACCTTCATCTGGCATGGTGCACTCAAAATGCAAGATATTAATCCAGATATCATCGATATCGGAGTGGAAAAGGGTCTATTCACGATTGTGTATGATAAAGAAATCAAACCAGAGCGAGTTGTGAATTGGTTTCTTGAGAAAGCAGCAGAATATGATATCAAATCCATTGCGATCGATAAGTTTCGTTCCGTTATTTTAAAACCATTACTAGAACAAGCTGGATTTCATGATCGTGTTCAGATTGTGAGGCGTGGACAGTATGTGCATGCCATGCTGGATCCCTTGATTCAGCACTTATTTATTAACCATATGATTGTGTTTCATGATGACCCTGTTATGCGTTGGTATTGCGGGAATATTTATATCGATGAGTTAGGGAATGGCTCAAAAGAATATAAAAAGATAGATGCTGTCAAACGAAAAACGGACGGCTTTTTTGCGTTCACACATGCTTTAAACTTTGATGGTGAATTAGAAGAGTATCCAGCGGATATGAAGGGAATGAGCGTGTGGACATATTAAAGGAGGAGAGAACGTTGAGATTTTGGAATGTCATCGGTCATTTCTTTAAGAAAGATGGAGAAACAGTAGATGTGGAGGTATCTAACCGGCGGTTACGAGTGGAGACAGCCTATAAACGATTATATGTCGATTCGGCAATTGATTTGATCGCACGTAGTTTGGTGGGGTGTGAGTTTCAAACGTATCGAGATGGTAAGACCATAAAAAGTTTCAATTATTATCAGCTGAATGTTTCACCAAATAAGAATGAAAGTGCGTTCGAGTTTTGGCACAAGGTCGTTTCCAATCTTGTGTACCATAACGAGGCGCTTATTTTATTTCATCAGGGTGGGTTATGGGTAGCCGATTCTTTTTTTCGAGACACTTCGCAAGGATACCGGGACTATACGTACAAAAACGTAGTGGTGAACACGGAAATGGTATCCAGAACCTACAGAGAACAAGAGGTTTTGTACTTGAAACTTGCGGAAACCTCTATCAATGAGGTCATCTATAATTTGTATCAATCCTATGGAGAGTTATTATCTAAATCCATTCTTAATTATAAAGCAAATGGACAGAAGCGTTACTTAGAGCCTGTTTAGAGTCTCACCTTTTTATTAAAATAGCGATAAATCCTAGGATAACCATTTGTTTACTTGTTTCTAGTTTTCTCTCTACATTTTTGAACAATCGTCTGTATTTTTCTAATCAAGCAAATGAGCGCTCTACGATCCATCTTTTAGGGATTGCTTGAAATTGATGCAATTCTGACCGCTTGGCAACTTGTACTTCAGCATTCAATAGCTTTTGAATTTCTTTTTGAAACTTTTCCCCTGTGTATTCACCATCCGTAAGGATGGCTTCTATTGTTTCTTTCAATTCAGGATATTGTTCGTACATTTCGAGTGCGCCTTTTCGATCTGTGATATTGGCAGTGGATTTGCTCCATTTTGCATAGTAGCGATAAACATTTTGCCATTTTGGATAATCTTTTGGTAAAGCACGCCACTGACAGCCTGTACTCAGGACATAGAGTAGTTCATTTGACTTGTCATTGACAGTCACTTGCCCAAAGCATACTCCATTTGCTTTTGACCAAGCGGAAAGAATATGATTTGCTTTTTGATCTTTTGACGCATTACCGCGCATTGTTTTCCCATCAATATTGATGATTTTATTTATAGTGGAATCATTGGTTTTTATAAAAAACTGATTCCAATTTGTTTGCAGCTCATAAAGATATGTTGGATCGACTAATTGTAAGACACGGCCAATCGTATCATGAGGAGGCATACCATTTGGAAAAGAAAGATATTTTGCTAATGTCTCTGCATGGCATTCACCAAAAAATTCGATATCGACCAGTGTGTCTGCACCCGCAAGGGTGGCAATCAGGACAAGCCCAATTACATCCTGTAACGTATGTTTTACTTTATGTTGTTGTCTCGGATCTTCAATTTGAATTGTCTTCATAAAATTTTTCATGTTGCCATCTATCCTTGCACTTTTCCTTAAGAATAGCGCGTATATAACATCGGCTCAATATTTTTTCATGCGATTGTCCTGATAAGTTTGCGGATTGAAATACATAATTCCTTACCATGTAATAACAACTAGGGAGGCACTTACATAAGTGATTTAACGGATCTAGTTAGAGTAGAAGGTTCAAAATTGTCGGGTCCAAATTGCTAAGTTCGAAAGGCACATGTCTTATCATTGCAAGGCGTTTTGACCAGGTTAAACAAGGGGGCTATTGGTAAGAGTAGAATTGAAAGAATAAGGTGGATGGCTTGAATCGGTGAGATTATATAATTTCCAATATATGACTACATATAAATAGAGGAGCTTCAACTTATTTTCAATATGCTTGCGGCTTAACTCGATGATTATATTGTCACGGAGCGTTTTTACCTAGAATATATCTTCTCAAACTGACTGATCATATTGTGCAAATTCCTTTATTATTTTTTCTATCTGTAACAAAAAAGAATGATATTGTGGATGTTCCCTTACTTTAAAAAATAAAGTTCGGATGAAATTTTTTACATTTGCGCATAAAGCGAAATATTCAGGTAACGAGAGTTTTTTCTTAATTTGAGGTAAACGTTGTATTTTTTTATCCACTAGGGAAATAAATCGATCACTTGAAAATCCATGGTGAATCATTGCCAACAGTGGTGTAGCTATCCTTTCTTCTTCATAATAATGATAAATGTTATCATGTATAAAAATTTTATTTACTAAACAATGGATGATTTCTTCTTCATAATGTCCCATCATTTTAGGGTGTAATGCTATTGCATGTAATGCGTCTGCGCCATGTGCGATGGCGTGAGCCCACCCCTTGTCCGGTATATAGCTTCGATAATCTGTTTCTACGTTCATATATTGAATGAAAGCATCCTTTATTTTATATAACATTTCATCTGATAACGAAACATGTGTATGGTCAAATTGTATGATAAGAGCCATTAATAATGCCGTATAGGAGCGTGTAAACACACTGTCTGTTCCTGGCTGCGTAATATCCAAATATAAAAAATCATCGTGTAGACACGTTGTTGCTAATACTTTTATATGCTCTATGGGCAGGAACCCTTTTTGAATGATATAAGCAAAACATTTATAGAGTAGCATTTCTCTCATATAACGATCTGGTGTACCAATATGTTGCAACATTTGCAGGGTCAGTTCTTGTAGATCTATATGTTGAATCTGCATATAATCATTTTGTTGAAGTTGTTCTAAACCTTGTTGCAGTTCCATTCTATCCATGCCCATGCCTCCTCCAATCTCATGCTCATTCACCTTATCTCACCTCTTTGTCAACCCTTTTTCGGGCTTTTGTTTGATATACAGTATACGAGTATAGGCTTTTTTACATTCACAATATGTGCTTTTTCCCCATTGTGTATCGATTCTTCTGGAGAGGCTTTATATAACTGTACAAATTCTTATTCATATGCTTGGAATAAACATGTATTTTCTGTGTGGTGCGAGATGGAATCTGTAGTACTTAAACCGCAAGAGGGTTCACATATTTTCTTATTTTAAATCGTAAAGACTACATTATGAGGTGTTTTGGGCGGTATGACAGACATTTTCTGAATGAATTAGCCAGGTTTATAGACTGATTATTCTGACTATATTTTAGAAAAATAGAAAAGGTAAGCTTCTGTTAGACTTGAAGTAATAGTATTTACCATGTAGATAAGGGGGATAGATATGTCAGTAACTGTAAGGAATGAAGAAATTACACGTGTATTGAATAGCTGGTACGTTGAAATTCGTTCTAGGCATATCGCAAAAGCTCATCGAATCAAAGAACAACTTGATAGTATGGTTGAACAATTGAAATGTGAAGAACAGGAGTCATTACAAGATCAAAATCTATTATTATATTATTCGCTTCTTGATTTTAGATATCATTACCTCATAGATAATATGAGTGTATCAAAAGATAGTTTCAATAAAATCGAGATGTTTGAAAAACCACCAGAAGCATTCTTAGCGTATTACTATCATTTTTTTAAAGCGATGCACATGAGTGTTATCGGTAGTTATACAGACGCTCGGGAGCACTTTGAGAAAGCGGAGACGCTGCTGCATCATATTCCTGATGAAATGGAAAAAGCGGAGTTTTACTATAAATATGGATCGTTTCATTTTGAAGTACAGCAGACTCTTTTAGCGATTAAACAAGTTACGCGAGCGAAAGAGATTTATAAGCAGCATAGAGGCTATGAAACAAATGTTGCATTTTGTGAAAACCTTCTAGGATTAGCTTGTGTGTATGTAAAGGAATGGGGATTGGCTGAAGAACATTTTACGGCTGCAATGGATCAATTTAGAAAAATGGATGAAGACTATTATATGTTAATGGTCCGACATAATTTAGGTTGGTTGTACGCGAGTCAAAATTTATCTACCCTAGCTATTCGCTATCTTTCAGAAGTAGTAAAGCAGTCACCTAATCATTATAAGGCTATGTATGTAAAGGCAAAGGAGCATTTTAAGTTGGAAGAGTATGAACTGGCTGAAGGTTTGATAGAGCGGGGGCTGCAAATTAGTAGTGAATTGGGACAAGAAGAGTATCAACATAGAAATCGAATTTTAAAAGAAATGAACAATCAAGCATCGGCGAATCAGTTGGAACAAGTTGTGTTGGCAGGAAATCATTATTTTGAGCGAGAAGAACTGTACGATAATGCGCAAGAAAATTACGAATATTTAGCGATTAGATTTTACAAAGAGGATGAATATGAAAAAGCGAGTAAATATTTTTATCTCAGCACATGTGCAAGGAAAAAAGCATGGGAAAGGGAGGGGTTAAAATGAAGCGGATGTGGGGTAGTTTAATCGGAGTAATGGTCATTTCAGTGCTGACTCTAGGTCTGGTGAATGCGGTAGAAGTCAAGCAATCCACTGAATATAATCACAAGATGTCTGAAGGCGATCATCATTAATGGAGTGATAAAAAGCATGAATCAGAACAAGCACCTAAACATAAACAAGGTGCTTGTTCGTATAATTTTCTAAATCATATAGATATGGAAAGGTATGTAGAGGAGTAGAGTTTTTTTACGAAATAAGTTCGCCATCCTCACCAAAATCATAATCTTGTCCATCGATATGTTGTTTTCCTTTTTGTACTACACCATATTCATTATAATAAATCGTAAATTCTTTATCGCTACCGTCTCTTTTGAATGTCTGCCACCCAGTAAAAGCGGCTCCATCAGGACCAAATTCGTGTTTTTGATTGTCTAATACCCTTGCTTCATCTTGTAATCGTTTGCCACCCTCCAAATAATAGTTTTTTCCATCAATGATGTGCCAGCCTGTTTGTAAAACACCGTATTCATTATAATAAACCGTTTTCTCTTTATCGCTACCATCTCTTTTAAATGTTTGCCATCCGGTAAAAGCGTTTCCATCAAGGTCAAATTCGTGTTTTTGATTGTTTAACCACTTCACTTTGGCCTCGGCCATTACACCGTCATTGCCATCAAAGTAATGGTATTTACCATCTGTTTTTTTCCATCCTTTGTATTTGATTCCATCTTCATCAAAATAATACGTTTTACCGTCGATTTTGGTTAGTCCTTTTGCCATTACACCATCTTTATTGAAATAAGACCATGTCCGGTCACTATTCCATTGTAGCCATCCTGTATGCATCGTACCATCTTCATTAAAGTAGTATTGTTTATCATTCTCTTGCAAAGTCCATTTATGTGTGGACCCATCTTCATCAAAATAATATTTCTTCCCATCAATTTCCTTCCAACCACGTTGTGTTACTCTGTCTTGTTCTACTTGTTCTTCTGCTGCGAATGTTTGGGAAGGGATGAGTGACGATGTCCCGAGCATACCTGTTAATGCACAGGCTGTAAGAATTGCTTTAGATGTATTCATATTGTTTCCCTCTTTCTATAGAATTTCCTATGTAATAAACTAGTATAACTACAATGGTTTATTTAGTTTTTTATCATAACATGTTTTTTTGTTCATTTATACAGGGAATGTCATCCAAATATAGTGTTTATTTATTATTTTATGTTCTGAAAAGTCTGATTTTTAATTCGTGTTTTTATTGCGTAAATATAGATTTTCGAATATGCTAAAATTACACATTGTATAGAGTCATATGTCTGCATTGTGAGAGGGAATATTTCACAACAGAATAAACTTTATACATGCGATGGCCTCATCCTATATGTGATCAACCTTATTAATTGGGAGATAACAAGGGTGTCTATTTGAGTTAGGTAAAGGGGGCAAGGCGTGTGTGGTATGGCACTTGAGTGAAAAAAAGAGGAGTGGAGCGGATATGAATCCGAAGCAAACGATAATGAAGGTAATGGCAACAGCTGTAGTCGTCAATGTATGTTCAATGGTATCAGTTAATGCTGCTCATGCGGATTCGAGTCGCTTAGATACAGTGGATATTGGAAAGAATGCAAAAATCTATAATAGCTTATCTACGATTCAGGATGAGGCGTCACAAATCAAAACGTCTTTGCATATTTCATTTATTGATGATCCCAATAGTGATAAGCAAATTGCTGTTTTGAGTACAGAAGGAAGCAATATTGCGGCAGGGAAGAAGGTTATTCCAAAAAAAGGGGAAGATGGTTCTGAGGCTGGGTATAAGAGTGCCATTTTGCAATGGGCATCCTCGTACCATGTATCTTTTGAAATGATAGATGGAAAAGCGAAATTTTACAAGGTAGCTCCAGTAAACACAATTGATAGTAAAAGTGTAACTTCGACTGTTGGATATAATGTAGGTGGTGATGTGACAGCATCTGAAACGCCGAGTGGGAAAATTACCGGAGGCGCTACATGGTCCACATCGGCCTCCTATAATCAGGCTGATTATAAAACCATATTGGATGTGGACACAGATAAAAAGGTGCAATGGAGAGTTCCTTTTGTATCAGCTATGAACCAAGGATATGGTCCGTATACCCAAGATTCTGATGAACATCTATACAATGGGAATCAATTATTTATGAAGTCACGTAACGGGTCTGATTACGCGAAGGATAATTTTATATCAAGTGATCAAATGCCATCTCTTGCATCGTACAGCTTTTCTCCCGGTATGATTGCGGTTATCACAGCAGAGAAAGATGAAAATGTATCTGAGGTGAAAGTAAAATATGAGCGGACATCTGATAACTATTGGATGGATTGGTATGGTGGGTATGGAAATAGGCATGGTTGGGGCGTGATTGGTTGCTGGATGGGAACAAACTTCAAGGAACAATACCAAGTTCATTCTACCAATCAATATAAGATTGATTGGAAAAATCATAAATTAATAGAAAAAAATTGATGTTTGGAAAATCCCAACCAAATCACGTACTTGTATCTTACAAGGTAGGCGTGTGGTGGAGGAGCTTAAAATTATTTCTGTATACACATCAAATTGAATAGATATTTAGAAAGTATGGATGTGTAAAAGGAATTGTTTGAATTTATAAAAAATAGTGAAGCCCCCCTTTATCTAACTCAAGTAGACAATGCTAGACGCGAACATAAATTGGCGAATATTGTTAGTAGTGTGATACGGAAAAGTTTGTTACAGTGATGTTATTCATCTAGGAACTATATAAACTTAAAAGGTTTCTGTAGAGTACAGTTGTAATAGAAAAAAAGAAGTAAAACGTATATAACACCAAAATATATAATATGAGGAGAGAAGAACATGAAAAAATTTATACCGAAAGTTTTGACGACAGCAGCGCTAATTGGTTTGATTGGGGCGCCGATTGTGGGAAGTCCGTTAACGGCTCATGCGGCTGGAGAGCAACATGAGAAACCAAATGAGAAACCAAATGAGGAGAAGGAGGGTAAAAAAGAAAGTAAAACAGAAATCGAGAAAGAAATAAAGGATTTGGGTGAATTTGAAACCCTAAATGCAAAGTATTATAGTGAAAAAATTTTACCGGATTTATGGAAAATTGAAGAGTTTCTTAAAAAGGATAAGATAGAAGATGCAAGGACAATGCTAAAAAAAGTTCAATTAACTGTAACTTTAAAAAATAAAGGAGAACTTTCGGACAGTCAAATAGATATTGTGATGTCCCTAAAGGGTAGTATAAAACCAGGGGACTATGAGAGGTCTCAAGCTAAACTTGCAGATAAGAACATTTCTCCAAAAGAACGTGAAGACATTGAGGGGGAAATGGATAAAATGGCAATATATCAAGCTTTATTTAATAAAGGTAAGATTCCAAATGGTATAGATTTAAAAATAGATGCACAGAAATTACAAAAAGAAGTCGCAGAATTAAAAAATATTCCAGATTCTTTTAAAGAACGTAATATAAAAATTCAAGAATTCAAAACGCAAACGCCTATGGATTTAAATTTAACAGCAGAAGAAAAAAACAAATTTGAGAAAAAAGCTACTAAGCTCGCCTCACAATATATGGAGTATATGAAGCTAATACCGGACCAATCGGAATTGGGATCTTTGATAGGTAAAATCGGATTTAAAAGATGGATGAAAAATTCTGAGCGATTAAAAAAGGATTTTACACCAAAATCTGAAAAGGAATTGTTGGAACAAAAAATAGGTGGTCTTAAAGCAGATATTAATACAGCCAAGGAGAATCCTGATTTACAGGACAAGGTGAAGGAGTGGGAGCAGGAACTAAACGAGCTTATAAAAAGAAGAGGAGAAGGCTGAGGCATACCGGAAGAGGGCTATAAAGGAGATCGAAGACACGATTTCACCTCAAATTACTAAGATAGCATTAATCGAAGAGCTATATAAGTCCCACTTATATTTTCGACATCACCATATGATGTTTAAAACATCCAATAAATCGTTAGGACTTACATCCAAATGAATTTAGCATGGTGAATTTTTAAAGAGGACTTATATATCAAAACTTAGTGTTGAAGACCGGGATTTCGATACGAAGGTGGAAGATATAAAGGCATACGGTGGTTTTGTAGCTAGAATGGGACTGAATGAACAAGATGTTGATAGACAAATTACGAATGAACAAAAAGATGCTGTAACTAAAGTTGTAAAAGAAGGAAATGATATAAAAGAAGTAATGAGAATTGTTCAGAAAGTAAGAGGTCTTAATGAACAAGGACTAAGTAAAAAAGAATTGAAAAGTCCAAAAAGTCTTATATTTTCAGAGGATAATGACAGTGAATTAGAGCTTAAAAAAGAGCTTGGGGGTGAGCTTGATGTTGAGTTTGAGAACGATCTTGAGAAAAAACAGGCACTTGGATATACAAAAAAGTAGGCAAAGGACAGCCGTCTTCTTTTTACTTTGAGTCAGGCAGGCTTTTTTGATGGGGCAGATAGGATGTCTAATCCATCAGGGAATTTAAAGAAACGTTTGGAAGAGGTTCAAGATATGCTGATGAAAAAAATAAAGAACATTGACAACCAATTGAACCGTGATTACTATCAAAAGGAATATGATAGAATGATGTCTGAATTGTCAGGAAAGACGGAGGATATCACGGGGTACGATTTGAAGTTTGAAAAAATGTCAAAACTGTTAAGTGCAATTAATGGAATAAAAAAATAATGTACTGAATATGAAGGATGTTTTCGCTTGTATGTATGAATTGAATAAGGAGCAAGCATAATTTAAAAAGAGAAAATATTGTGTATGACGGTGAGTAAAGTGCATGTTATAGTTATATAAAAGCCTGAGACCACCTTCACAAAGGAGAAGGTGGTCTACAGGGTGAATGTATCGTATGCGAGGACATTAATGAATCGTGGAGCATGTGACTAATATATGTGGTGATTCCTGAAAGTATGCTTTTAAAGATGAGGGAGAATAAAAATACTTCTCCAGTAAAGAAATAACCGTTGTGTATGTGTTTACGGCAGCATGTACTGAAAAATTGATTGTTTGGAGAAAATATAGAAAGGGAAAAGAGCTAATCGCCTACATATAGTAGGTGGTTGGATTTTTTTGTAGATGTACTTTGTCAGTGCCCTCTACTTTTCCAAATATACTTCTTCATAAGTATTCTACATTTATGTAGCTCTGGATAGTATACTAGTGGTTAGCTGATGTTCAATTTTTACAAACGCCTTAGGATAAAATCGAAATGGGATTGGATGTTTGTCCAGAGGGAGAGAACGATGTGACGGGCTGTTCATTTTGTACTAGTATTACGTCGTTTTCAAGAGAATGTAAACCATGAACGCTGAAAACTCACTTCTTTAGAGGAAGGTGGAGAGTAATGGAAGCGAGTAACTTTTAAAACCGAATGCTTTAGCTGTGGATATTTCAAACATTATAAATATGTGAATTTTCACTTATATAAAGATGCGCACATACCATTATTTGGAATGTTATTACAACTTGACATGGAGCCTTTATGGGCGTAACTATCACTCCATACAAAGTTGTAATAAACTAAAAAAAGAAAAAATGTACATTCTTAAACAATCATATTTGTACATGTCCAAATAATCATTTGCACTACATTACAGAAGGGACTGCTATTAAATAGAGTCCCTTTTTGTGTATCATGCGCGTTGTGAGTGGAGTACTGGCGTTTTTACTCCGCTTCTTTACAATGGACCTCGGGAAATCCTAAAAAGAAGATGTAAAATTAGTATGTCCGGGGGATTTATATTATATACACAAACAGCTAAAAGGTAATCTTTTATATTATATCATGCACTACTTTCATTTTGTATGAAACAATATATAAAAATTCTGAAAAAACAAATTAGAAGATGCCTAAGTAGCATGTGTTGCTATCTGTTCATAAAATGAATAACAGGCGAAGAGGATGTTTATAAGTTGGAGTCCTCTTTGAGGGTTACATGAAAAGGAGGGGGAAAATGGAAACGAATACGAATATTACAATTCAGCAACAGCCAAATCAAGTGAATAATAGAAGAGAAGAGGAGTGGCAAAGTCAATCTTGGTTTTTTTGGGGGATTTTACTGATTATATTGATTTTATTCTTTTTGACAAGACAAGATTATGGTTCTTACCCAGCCTATGCCCAGGCAGCGTCGTTACCGGCTACTCCGGTACAAATGAATGTGATTCACGATAAATTGTACCTTGTGAATGGAAATACGGGAGTTATATCAGTTGTAGATACGAAAACAGATCAGTTAAAAACGATGTTACCTTTTCGATAGATAATGGCCACATTTTGTGTGATGACTTGTGATATGGCTGATCCTTTGTGTGAATGAAAGGATAGCCATATTTTTTATGAGAGAGCGATGTAGTGATGTTTCTGGAAAATCTGGTTGATAAACAGTATTACATAAGAAAGTAATCGTATATACAAGTGTATAAAGTAATTTCGTTTGTGGAACACTTTACGTACCGCTTTCTGGCGTATCTACGCTAGAAAGGAAGAAATCAACCTTTTGTAACCCCTGAGAACATACGCGAACTATGTTTGTTTTGTATGCCCCTAAATGAAAAACTTCTTACGTTATGCATCACGACATAAATATTACATGATGGAAATATAATAATAAACGGTATGTTTGGTTTTATTGGGCAACACTTCAATCATACTGTTTTGGATACAAATCATCTGGAAAAAATATGATGATTTGCGAGTTATTACATGTAGTCATTTGAAATATAAATTGATATACTAGATTGACGACAAGGAACAGAAAAAACTTATAAAGTTTACTTGGTTTATTGGAGAATACAACCATAGAGATATAACGGATAGAATATGGTTTTCGAATACGATAAAAAATAAAAGACAATACCGTATAGGGCAGCTAAAGAGGCATATCATTACGTTCAGATTATGATTGTTTTCGTTGTATATAAGGATTGTCTTATTTGTATATCTGTTCCGTGTTCTATTCGTTGAAGGGTCTCGTATGGTGGTACAAACAACTAGAATGTGCAGCAAGATAGAGCTTAAAAATATAAGATAAACAGGGAGGAAATACAGGATGAAGTTAAATAAAGTGTGGAAATGTTTAGCGACAACAGCTTTAATGAGTCAGTTGGTCGTAAGTACAGGTACAACAACGGCATTTGCGGCAACAAACCAGCCAACGCAAAATGAGGCAGGTGTGAAACAAGAAGGAACAAAAAGCATGCCAGGACATGGTTTAGTAGGGTATTACTATAAAGATGCGGATTGTAAAGAGCTTGTTATGATGTCACGTGTTCAGGATGGGAATATCCAGCTTAAAAAAGAGGGGATATCAGATCTACTTCCGGAGCAAAACCAACAGATTCAATCTGCAGTATGGAAAGGCCTAATTGAACCAACAGAGAGCGGGGAATACACATTCTCAACGTCTGATAATCAACATGTTCAATTGCAGGTAGACGGAAAAGACCTTATCAAACAAGAAGATATGAAACAATCTGTGAAATTAGAAAAAGGAAAAACATACGTTCTGCAAATGAAGTATACAAATCCGCAGCCAGGTCAAGGAGATACGCTGTTAGATTTACAACTGTCTTGGTCAAAAGATGGTGGCACAAAAGTAGTGATTCCGCAGGAGAATTTATTACAATCAAAAAGCACGGAGAAAACAAAGCAACAAAATGGGCCGAAACGTGTGAAGAAAAGCGCAGATGCAGATAAAGAAGATCTAACAGATACAGGTCATAAGGGTATCCCGGATGAGTGGGCACGAAAGGGTTATACATCAAAAGGACATCAGATTGTACCGTGGCCAACAGATGAAGAACAGGCTAAACGATGGGAAATCATGGGCTTCAAAAAATATGTATCGAATCCGTATGAGGTAAGTACGACTGGAGATCCTTATTCAGATGTAGATAAAGTGACGGGCAATATTGATGAGGCTGTTGCAGTGGAAGCGCACGATCCACTTGTGGCAGCGGTACCTGTTATTTCTGTCGATATGACGGATTATATGATTACGCCTATTATCAATGGGCATGCAGATGAGTCTAAGTCAGAGACAAAGCATACGTCTGAATCGGATTCGAAAACAGGAACATGGCATTTGGATGGAAAGATTTCTGCAACTGTTGAAGCGAAAATCGGTCTATTTGAGTGGGGGAAAGCGTCTGGTACATTTGAAATATCTGGTGGGTATAGCCAAGCATCTACACATTCTACATCGACAGGGAAAGATGCAGGAGATTCCCACAGTTCAGGTTCAAGTTGGAGTACATTAGATTCTGCAGCGGTAAATACGAATATTCGCTATTATAATGTAGGGACAGCACCTATGATGCAGGTCAAGCCGACAATTAGTTTTGCATTAGGTGATATGGCAATTGCGACGGTAACAGCGAAAGAGAATCATATTGCCAATGTGTTAGCACCAGGGAAACAGTATGGTCCCATTGCATTAAATAAAATGGATGATTTTGGTTCCGGGCACTTTACGCTCAATAAGGACCAATTAAATATAATTGAAAAGGGCGAAAAACCATTTATATTACGTACAGAGCAAGTGGATGGGAAAATTAATCGGAAAACTTCTGCAGGACATAAGGAATCATCGGATTCATCAGAGTCTTGGAGCAACTATTATGAGGGTGTTTTGAATAAAACTGCGAATATTATTCTGGATACAGGAGATCAAATTTTAGATCGCCGAGTAGCGGCAAGAGATTTTGAGAATCCAGAGGATGGAGCACCTACCTTAACAATTGGACAAGCGATTCAAAAAGCATTTAATGCCAAAATGGATAAAGACGGTCACTTATATTACACAGATAAGAATGGTAAGAAAATACTATTGGATGAGAATGCGATTTCCATTATGTATGGGAAAGGGACAGAAAAGACCCCAGGAATGGATACAGCGGCAGAGATTCAAAAGCAGTTAGAAAAACAAAAAGATGAAAAAGAGAAAAAAGTGTACAACATGAAACTGAAACGTGGGATGACAATTGTTTTGAAAAAACCTGTATTTTATGATGATTTTGATCAAATCCATCAGGAATGGAAAAATACAGATATCGATCAAGGTACTGGTGTAAATGGAAATGCTGGAAGAGTCACACCAGGTGTAAGAGGAACGACAACAATTAAAGGCCTAAAACCATATACAACTTACACGATGGGAGCATATGTAAAAACAACAGGTGAGAAAGGCCAGGTGCAGTTTATTGCGGGATATGATGAGAGTAATTCATTAGATTTAAATAATAAGTATCAATATGCAGAGTGGTCGTTTACAACGGGAGAAAAACCACAAGACGTTGAAATAGGGATGCAAGCTTATAATGATAAAGTATGTTTTGATAATGTCAGATTGACAGAATTAAATACCCTTTCAGTGGGTGAAAAAGAAAAACTAAAAAAACAAATGGGATGGGGCACTGTTGATGGTAAAAAGGTTTACTATCATGAAAATGGCTCTAAGGTAAAAGGATGGAAAGAGATTGAAGGGAAAAAATATTACTTTGACAAAGATGGTTTTATGCATCAATGGACGTTGCATGAAAATGGGAAACAGTATTACTTTAATGAAGACGGTACAATGCATATAGGTTGGTTAACCTGGAATAGTGATCAGACAAAATCATATTTTAACGAAGATGGTTCTCTGATAACAGGTGGTTGGAAAGAGATTGAGGGTAAAAAGTATTACTTTGATGGAGATGGGAAGGTAAAAAAAGGGCCGTTCAACGTGGATGGAAACCTTTGTTATACTAATGAAGATGGGAGTCTTAACTTTTTCTTTCAACCAAAGGATAATCAAATGGGACCTCAATATTCACCAGATAAATTAGAAATTCCAAAAGTAACGAGGGTTACAGAGATAGAAGAAAAAGCGATAAAGGATGGACATCAATTGGATTCGTGGAAAGGTGGAGGTGAAGATTTTAGGGGGATAGTATTTAAACAAATACCACCTGCAATTTTACAAAAAATCAAGAAATATAAAATTTGTGTCAATAACGGCCCTTTAATACTCGGTTACGACAGAGATACTGTTGAAAAAAATGGGAGAATAGAAATTCCGTTTGATCACGCTGCACCAAATTCTTTAATAGAGGTTTGGGCAGTAACAGATGGTGGACAAGAAATTCAAGTGTTAAAAAGTTGGACGAAAGACTGACTTTTAGAATAGGTACGTTATAGTAAATAAGGTGATAAAGGCTCAGTGTATTCAATTCGTAAATGAAGGACATGAGATATATTGAGCCTTTACTAGATTTGTAAATATTTCAAATTATATAAAGAGAGGAAAAAATAACATGAACAAATTTATACCCAAAGTACTGACGACCGCGGCAGTAGTAAGTATGTCGGCAGTACCTGTTGTGAGCCCATTAATGGTTCATGCACAAACAGAAAAAAAAGAAGAAAAGAAAGAAGAAGTTAAGAAACGTTTTGATGAAGCGTATAAAAAGTTAGAAAATTTGAAATTACCACCACAAGAATATCATGAAATTTTGGGAAAAGTAACGAAGTTAGAAACGGAAAATGAAAATTTCGAAAAATTACAAGGTATAGATGTAAAATTAAAGGAGATTGAAGATCTTATAAAAGAGAAAGAAGAAGGAAAAAACAGAGAAAGGTGAAGAAAGAGGGAAAGCCGAGAGAGAAATTGAGAAAAGAATTAAAAAGAAAGAGAAGTATATAACAGATAATAAGGATGACGTACTTAGTGCCGGTGTGCAGCTAGCGGAAGACGCGGTAAAAAGTGATAAGATAAAACTAGAAGTAATTAAGTATTTAAGTACTGAAAAAGCTAAAGAAAAACTCTCACCGAGTCAAATCAATATTGTGGAAAATGTGCTTCTACTGGATATAAAACCAGGTGCTTATGAAAAGTTTAAAGATCATAGCATCTCTCAAGAAAAACTTTTAGGAACTGAGGAGAAGCTTGATAAATTGGCAATATATCAAGCTTTATTTAATGCCGATCTGATTCCACATGGGATAGACTTCAAAATAGATGAAAAGAAAATACTAGAAGAGTTACTAAACGCCGTTCCAGATAAAAATGGAGATCGTATTTCAATGAATAATGAGTCTGTCACAGAAGTAGCAGAAGGGAAATATTATTTACTTTAATAAGGATGGTTCGCTTTATGTGGGGAAATCGATTCAAATAATAGATAATAAATTTGTCCTATTCAATGAAAAAGGGAATTCTACTAAATTTTGGGGTGAAAATAAGAGTGGTGGGTTTGAACTCCATAATCCGCATCCTCTTTCTGAATGGAAATAGGGCATATAATTTAGGATATTAAAGTTGGAAGATAGAGAGTATGTACAAATTTGCATAGTAACTACTCATGTAACGAGAGTCATAGCATTAAAATGACTTTGAATGAGTAGTTACTGTCTTTTAAAAATCATATAAAGAGAGGATAAAATAACATGAAAAAATTTATACCGAAAGTATTGACGACAGCGGCGTTAATTGGTTTGATTGGAGCGCCGATTGTGGTAAGTCCGTTAACGGCTCATGCGGCGCCAGGAGTTGAAACGCCACATGATAAAAAGACAGAAGATAAAAAGAAAGAAGAAGAGAAAAAGAAAAAAGAAGCAAAAAGTGAGACAGAAAAAAAGAATCAAATGATTAAGGATATAACAAAACTTTATGAAGAAATAGTTGATAAGACCAGCAGCCATCTATCTGTAGAAGAAAAAGAGAAAATAATGAAAGAGTTAGATAAACTTGATCACATAAGGAAAACAATGTCATTTCATTCACTTGAAGAGATTAAAAAAAATCTTGATGATTGGAAAGAGAGAAATAAAAAAATAGTAGAGAAAGGTGAAGAAGGAAGTAAAGAAGAGGAAAAAATTGAAGAGGAAATCAAAGAGGCAGAGAAGAAGATTAAAGATGATAAGGCTCTTATAGAAGATAATAAAGAGATTTTTTCAGAAGAACAAAAGAGGGTTGCGGAAGAAGAGCTAGCAGCAGACAAAAAAGAAAAAGCAAAGAAGGAAGACAAATTACAAGTGAACAGTAAAAAAAATAAGATGCTTAGGGAATGGAAAATGGCAGTAACGCCGGCAGAGTACGTTGAACTCTTAAAAAAAGCTGAGACGGTAGTAAAAGATTTTGGAGAAGGAAAAAAAGAAAAAAATGAGGTACTTAAAGATCTTGAGGCAATAGAAAAAAGTGTCCTTCCTAAAATGAGAATTTATGATATCTATCAGTATCTGCTTGAAAAAGCAAGTAATTCGCAGGACGAGGGTTTTAAAAATAAAGTGGTGGACTTCAAAAATAGTTTGAAGGAATTCCAGGATAAAATGAATAGTACGAAGATAGAGGATAAAACAGAAATGGGAGAAAGAGAAAAAGAATTAGAAAAAATTGATAGAGCGATGGCACCTTATATACAGAAACAGGAATTAAGGGTCGATTTAGAGTATGCAAATATAAGTGATATGCAAAGGAAGCAGCTTTTAGATGAAAGAGATAAGCTTGACCCAGAGAGCAGTGAATTTTCAGCGGATATAGAAAAGATTCGAGATGAGTTATTAATTAAAGAAGAATTGCCTGGAATGGAATCAGAAAAAATAGAGAAGATTCAAAAGGCGTTGGGTGGTGTGACTAGTCGAGGGGTTAAAGAAAAAATAGTAGAGGTGGCGAAGGAAATCCAATCAGGAAAAAGTCCTGAAGAGCTATATGTACAAAGCGAGAGAAGTATGGAAGAGAAATCGGCGAGTGTATTTGATTCGCACAGAACTTTTAGTGCGGTATATGTATTACAGAAAACGGGTTTTATGAATCTTGATGAGAAGAAAATTTCAGAACTGAGGGAAAAGCTAAAAGAAAAACTAAAAATGGACGCTAATAATCAGGAGGAAGTAACTCGAATTACCAACAGTATAAAAAAGAAAATCACGGAATTGAAACGGGATGGTATAAAGAAGCGCTCAACAGCTGAATTACAGGATATAGAGAGAATATTTGAGAATACACTGAAGAAAAAAGAGGATTTGATGATAAAATATTTAGAGCTATATGAGATTTATAATTCTCTTTAAAATGTTCGGGAAAACCAAACAGTTAAATGAGGCGTAGTTGTTAATAAAATGCATTGAGTGTGTATTTCAAAAAATTGATTAATATAGTGAGCATGCCTGGTGAGAAAAGCCAGGCATTTTTTCGTTTTGTATCATTAACTCACCACAAGTATATTTATTGATAAGTAATCTGTGGTGCTAGTTGAAATGTATTAGGGTGTGTCTAAAAACTATTGTTCATTGCGTCAATCGAAAAATAGCAGCGACATAAACAAATGCTTGATTTTATTAAAAAAACATTCTACTACATGGCGTTCTTTATACAAATACCAATCAACATTCCAAGGAGTTTTCGCATTTGATTTGGGCGGAATTGTATAGGTTGCTTCTTGATTGGTAATATATTCACGAATTGTTCGAGAGCCATAAGCCTTGTCACCAAGGATGTTACTGTCTTTAATTGAAATGTTATCCAACAGTTCGCAAACGGGAGTACTATCAAAAATATTTCCACCAGTCAAATGAAACAAAATGGGGTTGCCTAAACCATCCACAATTGTATGGATTTTGGTGGTTTTTCCACCGCGACTCGTGCCAATATGTTGATGCAACTCATGGTTTATGGCCTTTTCTTTGCACCCGCACTATGCTGATGCGCTTTGATACTGGTTGAATCTATGCTGAGATTTTCAAAATCCGGATCAGCATTTAATTCTTGAAAAATAGTCAGTAAGACACCTTCATCACGCCATTTACAGAAGCGAGCATACACGGTTTTCCATAAGCCGTAATGGTCCGGCAAATCACGCAGCTATCCATAAAATAGCATTGAACAGTTGACGATTACTTCTTTTAGGCGGACGACCAGTAGAATACGGTGGGAAAAAATCTTTTATTTATTCCCATTGTTCATTTGTAAGTTCGTAGCGTCATAGAAAATACCTCTCTCTAAATGGTTTGAGTATGAGGTAACCCTACCATAGAAATAGTTTTTAGATATTGTCTACACAAAGGTATAACATCTGTTAAAATATAATCAAAAACATATTGGAGATGAATTAGCTATGAGTAATCCATATAACAGACATGATTTAACAGATGAGAATTGGAATAAGTTAGAACCATTAATTACCCAGCTGCTTGGAGAATGGGGAGGTTGTAACGCCAACGATAATCGTCTATTGGTTAATGCCTGTTTGTGGATTATTCGTACAGGTTCTCCATGACGAGATCTACCGAACAGATACGGGAAATTTAACACTATATACCATCGCTATAATCCATGGTGCATAAAGGTATTTGAGATAAGCTCCTTACGGAGCTAATAGACGAATCAGATTATGAATGGTTAATGATTGATGGTTCTCATTGTAAAGTACATCCACACGCGGCAGGAGCCGTTGGTGGAAATCAAGACATGGGACGCACAAAAGGGGGCTAAACACGAAGACTCATCTAGTTGTAGAAGTCAAGAAACCCAATAAAATTCATGATTACTGGTGGTCAAGTATCTGCTTTTACAGAAGTTGTCCATTTGATTACAGGATTGAAGGCAGAACATCTTATAGCTGATAAAGGTTATGATTCTGATGAAATTGTTCGCTTTGCCAAAAAACAAGGAATGAATCCTGTTATTCCACCTAGAAAAAATAGAAAAAAACAACGTGAGTATGATAAACATCTTTACAAACTGCGACATCTTGTTGAGAATGCCTTTTTGAATCGTGGCATTGCCACGCGTTATACAAAAACCACGTCTGCTTTTAGAGGTGCCATTACCTTGGTTGCTATTTTTTAGTGGTTGCAACTCGTGTAGATATTATCTAATCGGAGGGAAGGTTCCTAACAAGAATCCCCTCTTTTTTTTTCATGTAGTAAGACTTGTAAAAATGCATCCCAATTTGGGATAATTAAAATTGCTGTAGTCAAGAGTTTTATTTCCCACAAGCTCTGTAAAAGTATGAATTCCCAAAAAATACACATACTATAATTAAAACAAAATGGGAGAGCATACAATGAAAAAAGCTATAGCTCGTCAAAATCACAGTAATCCTCAAAAAGCAGCATTCATAATTGGAAAAATGTATACAACGCAAGGATATTCCCCAGAAGAAATCGCGAAATTGACGGGGCTAACCATCACAGAAGTTTTAATTCAATTAAAGTTAGTTTAGTTATAATTGCGATACTAAGCACCTTCCACATTTACGCTTCTAATTGCTACGAAAGTAATACAAAACTATAACACCACAGACATCTTTAATATAACCCCATCTCATCAGCTTCTTCTGCAGATATTTTATCAAATATACCTGATAGAAGCGACTTGCTTATTGGATTTGTGGAGGATACGGTGGAACGGTCTTCTTCTAGCCAATTATAAAATATACCACCATCAGTGCATACAGTTGTCTTACGTTTTTCAAGAATATGCTTCTCTCTAAAGCTATCGATGTAATCATAGACCATCTTTTTGAACGTGCGTGTAAAATAACCAATCGGATTTTTCATCAAAGTACCGTTATGCTCAAATTTCTGTGTTTTAGAGAACAGGACAGAAGAAGCATTCGCAAGAAGGTTGTGAAATACATCGGTATCCGCTAGTAAATTAAATTTCTTAGCAGCTTTCTTCGCAATGTTTCTGGCATTTTGGAATGATTCATTAATTATTTTAGGGCCAAAAGCAGTTTGTAATTTCATACGCATAGATTGCGGTACACGGTAATCGATGAAATCTTTATCATTTACATGAGATTGAATATCGTCCTCTTTACGTATATGTATATCTTTTATATTTTGTTTTAAAGAAATAGTATTTGTTTTCTTGGTAGGACACTTTTCAGTCATTTCGGTAGGGGTCTTGTCGGACACTTCTTCTACAATTGGTTGAATGATAATCGCATTGGC
>NZ_QJTG01000043.1:0-24546 GCF_003217275.1 Bacillus sp. 196mf | reverse complement strand
CGAAGTGTTTCATAAGACGGTATATTGAAAAGTGCTGCTGTTTCTCTGATAGATGTCCCGTGTTCATTCATATAATAAAGTACATCTAGTTTATACTGGGCTGGGTAGAATGTATAGCACTTTTCAAAGGCCTTTTCACCTGAAGACTCATATCGTCTAATCCACTCACGAAGTACGCTAGGGTTAACTCCTATAGATTTAGCAATTATTTTTCCACTTTCTGTACCATCTAAATATCGTTTCACCGCTTGGTTTTTTTCTTTTGAAGAAAATTTAGCCATAAAAAATGCACCTCCAATTGTTAGACTGTGTCTAACAATTGGGGTGCACTTCAATAATTAGATGGCTTTTGTATGTTACTCTATCGTTTCAACTTCACGTGGATTTTTCATCTCTTCCACATATACAACTCTAAATCCGTGATCTTCTAAATCTTTCAATAATGTCTCTAATTCACCGTCGTTAAACTCTTCTCCTAATGTAAACATAATTCTACGAACTAATAAGGCATCATTATCAAAAGTCATCAAACTTTGAATACCAGTGTATTTCTTTAAAACTGTCGATAACTTTTGGATTGCTCCATTATAGTCTTGCGTTCCAATCATGACAGAGTATTTACTAGAGTGAACGCCCCAAGCATCCTCTAATAACTCAAAAACTTTTTTATGCGTTAAAATTCCAAGGAAAACCCCTTTTTCGTCAACTACTGATAAATAAGGCAATTTTTTTATTGTAAAAAATACTTTAAAGAAAGAAGAATCTTCTCTCACAAATCCCTCTTTATCGTTTAATAATTGCATTACACTCTCGTCAAGTGATCCTTTATATTCTAAAATATCTACTTTATATATATTCCCTAAAAATTTCTCTTTTTTTTCATCTAAAACTGGTACACAACGATACCCCGTTTTATTTAAATGCTCTAACGCTTCCCCTATCGTAATCGAACTTGAGCACAGTAAAACTTCCCTTTTTGGCACGTAATTCCCTTTAATCCTCATAAAAAGCCTCCTTATGTTAAAATACTTTCTGTGCCATAACTATATTATATTTTCAGAAAAAAATAAATAATTTATTTTATTTTTCTGAAAATTATTCATTTTCTTGTCATAATTTATTCATGAATCCTTCACTTGCACTTTCTTCCGCATCCAAAACCCTCCCTCTGAATTCTGAATCACTTCAATGTATCATTGTACGGACCTAATTGTTTTTTAGAAAAGTAATAATTTGTCTCCTTACTTTTCATTAACATATTTCCTTTTATAATTAAAAAATAGGTAGCTATTAGAAAGTAGATCACCCCAAATAACCAATCCAAATTTGTAGCCAGATTGTGTAAAAGAATATACCTCATATATACATAACCAATTGGAACATGTAGTAATACAACCGCACCTAATCCCGGATTATATATTGTTTTAGCTTTTATATTCGCAAAAATACCATGCCATATGAATTGAAAAAATCCCATTAAAATAGGTGCCAACCCAAGCCATATTATATTTTGAAAAAAAACCGGGAGTAAATAAAAAACATACGCAATCAAAATATTTATTACCATAGCAGATTGCGTATTTAATGGATAGCGGTCTGGTATATCACTTTTAAATATAACTACATTAAACAGACCAGCAAAATAACCTGGCCAACGATACTCTTCAAATTGATGCACTAAAATGGCCACAAAACTTAACCCTAACAGTACTTTTATTTCACTCATTTCTCCCAAATTCGCGACTAAAGAAACAACGACAATAATAGCGACAACTAACCCTATATCACACCAATGCTTTCTAAAGAAACTAGCCACCTCTATCACCCACTATCTCAATTTTTATAAAAATAGCGTTCAAATAGGAAATCAATCTGTTTTTCTACAGATGGTACTTTTATATCTGCCCCTGATTCGAGAATTGGCATCATTAATGTGGGAAGAAAAATGGATCCAAATATTTGCACCGTCATCATCATTAAAATTTCCCGATCCGTTTCATTTGTTATCTCGCTCAAAATATTCTTCACTTTACTGAAACCTAGCCTCTTCAAAAAATCCCCATATTCGTATTGAGATGTAAATACCGTAGTTCCCATTGCAATAATCTTCCTAACTAACTCCGGATATTGCCGAATTACTAGTACATAATCCAATAAAAATATTTTTAATCTTTCTTTTGCTGGCACTGTAATATTATCTAAAATAGAAAAAGTGCCTTGAAAGCTAATTAATAAAACTCTAATCGTCTCACTAATTAACTTTTCTTTTGAACCAAAATGGTAATTCACTAGCGCTATATTTATATCTGACAATGCTGCAATTTTTCTTATCGTTACCTTTTCAAAACCTTCTTTTTTAATTAATTCCAATGTTGTATTTAAAATCTTTTTTTTCGTTGATACGTTTTCATTCCCTCCCAATTTATCTCCCCCTCTAGAATGTATCAGTTAAACAACGATTTAAACATCGTTTAATTTTATGGTATCACTTTCCAATTTTAAAAATCTATTTAATCCTTTCGACATTTCCCTACATTCTCTTCATTCCACACAAAAAATAGATTTCTAAATACAATTTAAAATTATCCATATGCCCATACATGAAGAAAAATATATTGTAACTTGCTCCAAAAACGGCTAAAATAAGAATAATAATTTTCTGAATATTCTAAGAGTAGGTGGTTTATATGTCCTTATTACGCTCACATATATGTAAATTTATAATTGGTGTTATTGTTATTTTTGCCATAAGTCCTATTCCAGCTCTTTTTATTACACACAATTACTCTTATCAAAATGGATTTATTAGCATTTTTCAAAACTTCGCACAGCTTTCTTCTATATCAATTCCAAAGGTTGATTGGATGCATGAATCTATCTTTTTCTCAGCAAATCAAATGATACATACTTCTAATCATTCAACACCATTATTCCCTTACATATGGGAAATATATTTTATATCGATTGTTCGTTTTACTTTTACCCTTGCGATCGGATTTTTCATAAGTTTGGGTATCGGCCATTTATTTTTCAAAGTACCTAACTCGTTTAAAAAGTTTACTACTGTATTGAATTGGATACCTTACTCTGTTTGCACTGTAGTATTACAATGTTCAGTCTTATTACTACTCCTATACGTCGCACAATTTATAAACCTTCCTTACTACTCATCTTTTATCATCGTATGTAGTACTTCCATGATTATCGTTATGCAAGCAGTAAAAAAATGGATTCCTTTCTTGAAAAACACAAATGAATATGAAATAAAACATGATTCTTTTCTTGTGGATACATTGTTTTTGGCGCTTACTTCGAACCATAAATCAATTTTAGGTTCCATCATTCTTTCATTCGTTTTTATGGAATGCGTTTTTCATGCAAGTGGACTGTTACAATTTATCGTTCAATTTGGCGGAAATTCACCCATAATTGTTACAATCGGCTTATTACTACTCTATATCCCATATAGCATACTTTCTTTCCTTCAAACACTATGGACCACAAACTACTCCAAGCAACAGTCATACACTTTAACGAGAAGTGTTCCAAAACCTTAATTGAACTAACCCTCTATAATCTAAAAGTAGGGGGTTATTCCTTTTGTATAGCGGACAAAATAACAGCAAATTCAAAAACTATTACAGAAACATACCAATATTTGCCCTTTTCCTTTGACTATTCTTTTCATTTGGATTTATTATAAAAGTATAACATAATTGCAGGAGGTGACATCTTTATTCCAAACCTTGGAATGGAGAACACACTTGGACATATTAAATATTTTTCTCATCTTTGTACTTATTCTTATTTCTGGCTTTTTCGTTGCATCAGAATTCGCTGTTGTAAAAGTACGAAAAAGTCGAATTGACCAACTTGCAAATGAAGGTAATAAACAAGCTTTAGCTGCAAGAAGCGTCCTATCTAATTTAGATGTTTATTTATCAGCTTGTCAGCTCGGGATTACGATCACTTCTTTAGGGCTTGGTTGGCTTGGTGAACCGACTGTGGAACATATACTACGACCGCTCTTTGAAAAAATTAATATTACTGGAACAATGGCTAACACTTTATCTTTTGTTATTGCTTTTAGTGTTATTACATTTTTCCACGTTGTATTAGGTGAGTTAGTTCCAAAGTCTTTCGCAATTCAAAAAGCAGAAGCAATCACACTCAAATTTGCAAAACCTCTTATTTTATTTGATAAAATTATGTATCCATTTATTTGGTTACTCAATAGTGCAGCTATATTTTTCACAAAACTACTCGGATTAGAACCTGCCAAAGAAAATGAACTTGCTCATTCTGAAGAGGAATTGCGACTCATTTTAGGTGAAAGTTTTAAAAGCGGTGAAATAAACCAAACCGAATATAAATATGTAAATAACATTTTTGAATTTGATGATCGAGTTGCGAAAGAAATAATGGTTCCTCGTACCGAAATGATTTGCTTATCTACTGAAAATACGTTAGAAGAAAATATGGATATCGTCGCAACTGAAAAATATACACGCTATCCAATCATTGAAAAAGATAAAGATGATATCATCGGGATGATTAATACGAAAGAAGTATTCCATGATCAAACGAAAGGTATTTATAAACCACTTGAATCTTATATACATCCTGTTTTAACAGTATTTGAAACAGTTCCAATTCGTAAAACGTTAGTCCATCTTCAAAAAAATCGCGTTCAGATGGCAATCGTTATGGATGAATATGGTGGCACTGCCGGACTTTTAACGATGGAAGATATTCTTGAAGAAATCATTGGAGAAATTCAAGATGAATTCGATGCGGATGAATCACCTATGATTGAAAAGCGTACACCTAAGCTTACTGTTTTAGATGGAAAGGTGCTCATTTCTGAAGTAAATGATATGTTTGGCCTACATATTGATGATAGTGATTTAGATACAATTGGAGGATGGCTTCTCTCTCAAGCAGTTGACTTAAATATTGAAGCTGGTTATTCCATTGAATATGCTGGTTTTCAATTTAAAGTATTAGAACTTGATGGACATCAAGTCAAAAAAGTTGCTGTACATAAACTAGATATTAAAAAGGAGCTATAAAGTGACTGTTTTATTAACAATTTGTATCATTGCCTGTTTCCTTGTTTCATTTCTCGCCTTTATTTATCCCATTATCCCTGGCATATTTGCTGTCTGGGCTGGATATTTAATTTACCATTTCGGTATAAATGGAGGAGAATTAACAACTTCTTTTTGGATTATTCAAGTCATTTTCACTCTTTTCATTTTCGTTGCTGATTTTATTGCAAATGGATATTTCTTAAAAAAATACGGTAGTTCTAAATGGGGCGAACGTGTCGGAATGATTTCTATCATTGTCGGATCGTTCTTCTTCCCACCATTCGGACTTATTATCATACCGTTTTTATCAGTATTTATAACAGAACTAGTGCATAAAAAAGCGCCAAAAGATGCCTTTCTAGTTGGAGTCGCTACTGTAGTTGGTTTTTTAAGCAGTACAGTAGCGAAAGCAATTCTCCAAATCATTATGATTGTCATCTTCTTGTGTTATATCATATTTTAACCATCCCGACTTCGGGATGGTTTTTTAATATGCAATACCTACTCGACTATTTTCATATATGTTTTTCTTACATAGATCCCATGCAAAGTGTGCTGTATCACCCACTGTAATTTTTGATCCACCTTCTGGCAATATATCTTTTTCAGTTCGATATACCTCTGTCGCCTCACCGTCTATTAAATGTGTCGGACAAACAACTGTCCAACATAAATTATTACTATTACTTAGTACCTTATATGCAGCCAAATGATCTTCTGCTGCTGTTGTCGTTTTCCTTTTTGATTCCGTTGATTGAAAACGATATAAATTTAGATCCGTTCTTGCTTGTAAAATACCCGCCGTTCCTATTGTTATGATCTTATGAACCCCTTCTTCTTCCATTTGCTTAATAATTTGTGGCATACTCTTCGCTAATGTTCCATTTTGATCCGTTCCAAGTGCACTAATTACTATATCGCTTCCTTCTATCGCTTTTTTTATATCATTTTCGTTCAATACATTACCTTCTATCACTCGTAACCTTTCATGTTGTATTTCTATTCTATTAAAATCACGCGCTAATGCAGTCACTTCAGCTGAATCCTTTAATGCTAAATTAATTATGTTTGAACCTACTCGTCCTGTTGCTCCCAATATACATACTTTCATTTGTTTTCCCCCTCTTTCATTCTCTTTCTATTTTTCAATAATATCAATCAATTTACAACAAAAAAGCTTCCTCATATATGAGAGGAAGCTTTATTATTACTTTATTTTTTCTCTTTAGAATCAGTAGACTTCTCGGTTCCGCTTGTTTCTTTATCCTTTTTATCCTCTTGTTGTGTTGTTGTGTCGTCTTCTTTCTTCTTGTCTTCACCTTTACTACAACCTACCATTAATAAAGAACTTGCAAGTGCCATAGCAGTTAATGATTTAACCCATTTGTTCATTTGCGTTTCCTCCCTGTGATAGAATATGTACAACCTCATATTACTCTCTATTTTTAAAGGAGAGATTGAAAAACAGTAAATATACGGTAAATTTTTGTAAATATTCCGATAACAAAAACTAATTTAAATTTACATATTTCATTTCCAATCGATACACAATAAAACTAATTTTTTTCTCTAAATGGACATAAAAAAACTAAGGCGCATACCATTCCGCCTTAGTTTCTCATGCAAACTTTTCATTTTCATATAGATGTGTAATCTTATATTCCTTCTTCATAACATATTGCCACACACTATAAGCGTAACGGTTCATTTTCAGGAAACAATTTTCCAAAAATGAGCGGAACTCCGGATTAGCAACTTCCACTGCAACTTGAGCAAACTTTAGAGCTAATCGTTTTAAGTGCGCAATATAACATGTTGCAATATGAATATCCCCTGTATATTTACTAACTGTTTCCTTTTCCATTTCATGCAAACCAAACTCCGTTGTTTCACAGGTTATATGTTGCACATTCTCTCCTTCTTGAAAATTTACTTGTTCATTATATGCTTGTAACATATATGGTAAATGGTGCTGTAATAGATTTTTTAATTCTTCGTCTCTGACCTTTCCAGCATACTCTCCAACCTTGTATATTAGCATATAACTATATCTCATTAACTCTTTCATACAATCCATGAAAGTGCCTCCCTTCTCTAGGGTCTATATGTTATAAATATGATGCTAAAACATTTGCTATTCTTGCTAAAAACCAATCCCATCTACTAATTTTCTCAAAATCTTCTTCAGAAAATCGTTTTGATTTATGAAAGTCTACCTTTAATCGACTCCATACTTCATCAACAACTGTTTTATCATATATGATACAGTTAGACTCACAATTTAAATAAAAACTTCTATTATCAAAATTCGCTGTCCCAATATCAACAATTTCTCCATCAATGATTGTTACTTTCCCATGAAAAAATCCATTTCGATATTGATAAATCTCCGCTCCAGCATGTAACATATCTTTCAAATATGGATAGGCAGCTTGTTTTAACAATATGGCATCACTTTTAAATGGCACGAGAATTTTCACATTAACACCACGATTTAATGCAGCTTTTAGCTCTTTCACCATTTCTTTACTTGGTACAAAATATGGTGTAGCGATAATTAAAGACTTTTTAGCCTTTTTTAAAAGTGCCCCATACTTTTCCCATAAGCCTTTTCCATTTGAAAATAAATATTGATATTTTACATTCCCTAATGTCGGTATACTTTCATGTATAGGCATTTTTTCTCCTGTATCTTCTTTCCAATCTTCGGCGAACTTTCTTTCCATATCCGCTGCACCCTCACCATGGATGCGCACGTGATAATCACGCCATGGCCCAAACTTCGGATCTTGTCCAAGGTACTCCTTTCCGATATTAAAACCACCGACGTATGATACCTTTCCATCTATCGTAACAATACGTCTATGATTTCGTTGATGCAAAGAATAGAAAACATTTTTCAGTTTCGGTTTTTTACTAAATGTAAACTTCACACCGTTTTCCTTTAATCGGCTAATTACCTTTTTCTTCAGCTTATATCCACCTATCCGATCGACTGACAATTTCACTTCTACTCCACTAGATGCTTTTTTCTCTAATAACTGTAAAAACTCTTCGCTTATTTCATCTTTTCCTACAATATAAAAATGGATATATATATACTTTTCTGCTTCGTTTATATCCTCAAATAATTTTCTATATAACTCTTCACCGTTCGTATATAGTTGAAATTCACCTAATCGAACTTGTCCTAATTCATATTCACTAGCCATTTCCTTCCCCATTTCCACATCGATGTTCATCCAAATGAATACACCTATTAAACAAAGGATTATAGCGAAAAAGTGCTTCATGGATAAATTCCTTTCTCCACTTACTGTTATTTCTATATCTTCCCTTTTTTATTACATTATCATTCAAGAAAATATGTCATTGCATGATATATGTCCATATCAAACAATAGCTCATTTGCATATTGTATGTTGTATCTTAAAATAAAAGGAGGAAATAACAATGGGCTTCGCACATGGTAATGGATTTGCGCTATTAGTCGTATTATTTATCCTCTTAATCATCGTCGGTGCTGCTTGCTTCTGCTAAGTAGCTACTGTCATATGATATGTGGATGAAAAAACTATAAAAGCGGACACCTATTTTTAGGTGTCCGCTTTTCATTTTAAAACCATTTCCGCCTGCTATTGTAACTTAAATGGCTAAACATTTATCTCAAAAGGTTAACAATGTAGCTACTTTCTTACTCTCTGCCTTACGTATATGACGCTGCTCTGCACGTAACACTGCAATACGATGTAATTCTTTCTCTTCTTCTGTTTCAGGGATAACACGCGGTACTGGAACTGGATTATTTCCCTTACTAAGTGCAACAAAAGTAACGAATGACGTTGCCGCTATACGCTTCTCACCTGAAATTAAATCTTCAGCCACTACCTTCACAAACACTTCCATCGAAGTTCTTCCCGTCCAAATTACGAAAGATTCATAACTAACACAATCTGAAGAACGAACAGGATGTAAGAAATCAACCCAGTCCATAGATGCTGTGACACATTCCTTTCTCGAGTGTCTGGATGCTGAAATAGAAGCAACCATATCCATCTCCGCTAATATCTTCCCACCAAATAGCGTGTTATGATCATTTAAATCTGTTGGGAATACCCGGCTCGTTTTGAACACCCTTGACTCATTGGCTGTTTTCCCCTTTACTTCTGTCATTGTTATCACCCCTTTAATGATCTATCCCTAATATTTCAATAATCCCTATACCAAATGAACTACACATTTAATATTAGCAACATTCAGAACTTTTAGTCCACAAAAAAGAACCGATTTTATCAATCGGCTCCTCTAAATACATATTGTTCTTTCGGCTGTTCAACTTTATTCCATTTTGTTACTTCTAATACAGGAATATTCGCATGAAACGGCTGATAAAACTCAGTAGTTATCTCTCCTTCTACTTGAATCCAGTCATCATTATTCCACTCTACGCCTTCTGGTTTTTTCACTAACATACCATATACACCAGAATCCGCTACACAGTGTATAATACCGAAACGGAATAAGAAATATTGTTCTTTTTTAGAAGAATCATCTCTAAAAACAAACCCTTTAAAAGATAATTTTTTCCCAGTAAACTCGCCAGGATAATTATAAATTGTTTCCATACCCTTTAGGAAGTCTTCATCTTTCAAATTAATATTGTCTTTCGTAACAAACTCTTTCTTCCCTTTTTCCATTACACCGCGGTATCCTTCTTTCCCGTAATAAATGCTCGTATCAGGTCTTAGAAATTGTCTTGTCATAAATGGATCCTTACTTTCTGCTTGTGCAACAGGAAAATGAAATCCTTTGGCCTTAACAATATCTGAATCTAACGTTGCAATCGGGAAAAATAAGCCTGAGATAATTGGAAAACAAAACAAGGAGTACGAAAATGCTTTTTTCCACCATGTATTCTCATCTTTTGAATGATCATGTCCGCAATGGCTATGGTCACAACTGCAATCATTTTTCTCTTTTTCCTTTTGGTGCTCTTTTTGGAAAACGACGATAATTTGTACAATCGTTAAGAAACCTAAAATAATTGCTGCTGTTGTTGATAAATAGGCATACTTCATATTGATATACTTCGTAATGTTACCGGAAATATGAAGCTGCGCAATTAATATTGTAAAACCTAATAATATATATGCTCGAAACATAACCTACCACCCCATCGCATAAATGAGTAGTGAGCTTGCATAAACAACAAGAGTAACTGTAACTATAACAACAATTACAAATTTAGTTTTAAATGTCGCAAGCATCATAAACATATTTTTAATATCCACCATCGGTCCGTAAACGAGGAACGCGACAAGTGAAGCTGTTGAAAACGTACTTTGGAACGAAGAAGCGATAAATGCATCTGCCTCTGAACAAAGTGATAATATATAAGCAAGTCCCATCATAACAGCTGATGAAGAAAACGGACCTTGTCCAATAGCAAGAAGTGTTGAAGTTTGTACAAACGTTTGTACCGCTGCTGCAATTAACGCACCTAGTACTAAATATTTTCCCATTGAGAAGAATTCCTCAACAGCGTGTGTACATACATCCCACATTTTTTTACGCAGTGGACGCTTATTATTCACTTCTGGGAAGTGATCATCTCTTAATTGATGTTCTTTAAACATAAAGGATAATATAATTCCAACGATAATGGCTACGATAATCGCTACAATAGAACGATACCATACCATGTGCATACTACTCCCAAAGGCAACGTATGTTGCAAATAAAACAACTGGATTAATTATTGGACCAGTTAACATAAATGCAATCCCTGCGTATGGTGGAACGCCTTTTCCGATTAATCGTCTTACAATCGGAACAATTCCACATTCACAACCTGGAAACAACATGCCTAAAAAAGTAGCTAATAAAACAGACAGAAATCGGTTCTTCGGCATCCATTTAGCCACCATATCTTCTGTCACGAACATTTGAATGAATCCTGAAATAAATACACCAATTAGCACAAACGGAAGTGCTTCGATCAATATGGAGATAAAAATTGTATTCATTTGCAGGAATGCTTTCGGTAATTGAAACAATTCCATGATGTATTTCCTCCAACTTTTCATTAACAATATGTAATTTTAACCCCATTTCATTAATTGGACAAGGATTATATGGCATACATAGCCTTTATATACATTACATTGTACAAGTTATATTCTATTCAAAATTTGAGATTTCATAGCAAAAAAGCTGCTCTAGCGTAGTTATATAACTATGCTAGAGCAGCTTTTTTATCGTTAAAAGTAACGTTTCTTCCAAAAAACAAAAGCTAACGTGAAAGATAGTGTTACACATATGATGAGTACAATTACAAAACCGTGGGCTTCCCCTTCAAACGGAACCTTTACGTTCATTCCAAAGAAACTAGAAACCATCGTCGGTAAAGATAAAATGATTGTAATTGACGTTAACAGTTTCATAACACTATTTAAATTATTTGATATAACGGAGCTAAAAGTATTCATCATTCCACTTAAAATGTGACTATATATTTCCGCCATTTCAATAGCCTGCTTATTTTCAATTAATACATCTTCTAATAAATCTTGATCGTCTTCATACATTTTTAAAAATGTACTATTACGCATTAACTTTTGAATTACAATTTTATTAGCCTTTAATGACGTTGTAAAGTATACTAAACTTTTCTCAAGGCCTAATAATGTGAAGATCTCTTTATTTTTCATTGACTGATTTAATTGATGCTCTAAATCAATTGTTTTTCGATTTATTTGCTTTAAGTATCTTAAATAATAAGTAGAAATCGTATATAAGAGCTGAAGTGCAAAGCGCGTCTTTTTAAACGTATAAAATTCTTTAATACGTTGATTAATAAAACGTTCAAAAATTGGATTCTCTTCTAAGCAGATTGTAACAAAACAATCCGGCATCACAATCATACCTATTGGAATCGTGTCATAAATCGAATTTCCTTCTTCGTCATGTCTAACTGTCGGAATATCCACGATAATTAAAGTATTATTGTCTTCCTTTTCAATACGAGAGCGTTCTTCATCATCCAAAGGGTCTTTAATGAAATCTAAGTCTACATTTAAAGTTTGTACTAGATATTGAATTTCTTCTTCTGTTGGATGAAGTACATTAATCCAGCACCCCTTTTGCATTTCCTCAATCTCTTGTAGTTTTCCGTTTCGGTCTGTTAAATATATATTTAACATACTATCACCCCGATTCTTTTTACATGTAGGAATCTACCTCTCTTAAATCACAGTTTTTAAACCGCCATTCTCAGCATATGAAACATACGTTTAAATTTCAATAGAAAAATTATTTTGAAAACGTTTTTATAGGAAAAATATTATAAAGTGAAACTTTAATCAGTGGGTGGCTTCATCCCCCACTGATTATTAGCCCTCACAAATCGGGCTTTTACGGGCTACCCGCCCCCAACCAAACTTCTTTTCTTTCACTGAATTTTGAGGTGAGGGTCTCACTGCCCGTTAAAGCGGGATAAACATAGAAAAAGACAGAGTGCTCTCTGCCTTAAAAGCTTATGTTGCCTTTATAACATATTTAGAAAGCATCCACAAGTTAAACCCGACTGAAATCGTATAGCCAGCGTATGTTGAAATGATAAAACTTACATAATCGAAATACGGAAGCAATACAATATTTAAAACTATCTTCACAATAATTCCAATCACAAGTCCTAGCACCGTCTTCTGCTGTTGATTGATTCCTTGTAGCATAGCAGCCGTTACTGTAAAAAGAGAAAATAATATGCAAGCAGGAGCATAATACTGTAAAATGATTCTCCCCATCTCTGGATTATTTCCAGCACCGAATAAAAGAGTATATACAGGCTTGGCTAACACCATCATTCCAATTGCCGCCGGTACCGTAATCGCTACTACTAATACATTTGTTCTCGTAAAATGTTTGTACAATAGCTTCGTATTTCCTGCTGTGTAAGCTTTCGTCATCTCTGGTACGAGAGACATACTAAAAGCTGTCGCAACGGATACCGGGATAAGCACAACCATTTGAACAAGACCAATTATCGCATTAATTTTTTCCGCTTCTCCTTGCATATACCCTATTTGTATAAGTAGTTTATTAATTGTAAATGTATCAATCGTCTGATACAACGGAATTGCTAAGCCCACCACAACAAAAGGAATAGAATATGTAAAGAGCTCCTTATAAAGCGAGAAAAAAGATTTCGTTGTTTGTGGTATACTTGCCATTTCTTTTTTCTTTAAGTGCCTTCTCCTTCTCATATAATACGCACTTAAAACAGTTAATCCACCTACCGCTCCCATAAAGGCACCAAATGTTGAAATACCAACTGCTAGCGAGACAGATGCTTTTAAAATATATAAAACGACAAAGCTTCCTATTAAAATGGTTAAAACCCGAAAAAATTGCTCTACAACGACACTTAATGCAGAAGGCCCCATCGATTGGAATCCTTGAAAGAAGCCCCTTAATAAACTCATTACTGGCACAAGTATTAACGCAAAACTTACAATTCGAATATTAGTAGTAACCGCTCCTACACTATTCCCCGTTTGATCATTCCCATCGATGACAAGCTTAGCTAAATGCGGAGCTAGCATATATAACGTAAAACACGAAATGACTCCCATTATAAACATAAACACGATTCCACTTTTCAACACTCTCTTAACCGTATGATAATCATTCAGTTGATCATATTTTGATACCATTTTTGAAACTGCAAGTGGTAATCCCATTGTCGCAATGCTGAGCATAATGGTATAGGGACGATATGCATACGTGTATAAAACATACCCACTCGTACCGACCATTGCTGTAAATGGTATAACATATATAAATCCTAACATTTTTGATATCATCGTTGCCATCGTTAAAAATATCGTTCCACGTATAAACGGTGACCCTTTCATCACATTCCTCCGCTACGCTTTATTATTACACATTATGGACAACTCCTTTTTTTTAGAACCGGAAACAAATAAAAAAGCCAATGAAAAATCATTGACTTTAACGCGCAGCTTTTTTCTTTTTGAAATACTTTAAACCAAAGTATAGAGCAATAAAAAGAACAGCTCCTATAATTATGTAATGTGTGTAATCAGATGCATACTCTTTAATTTGTCGCCAATTCCCACCAAGTTTTTCACCTAAGTATATAAATAGAATTGACCACGGAATGATCGCTACAACCGTATAAAGTGTAAATAGTTTTAATGGCATCTTAGCTAGTCCTGCTGGAATAGAGATCGCATGACGTACTACTGGGATAAAGCGCGCAGAAAATATTACGCCTGCTCCATAACGCTTAAACCAACCTTCCGCTATGTCTAAATGATGTTTATTAATAAGTAGATATTTCCCATATTTCTCTACAACCGGACGCCCTCCGTAGTATCCAAGCCAGTATAAAAAGATTTGCGCTAAAGTACCACCAATCGTTCCGGCGATAACTGCACCAACAAAACTTATTTTACCATTCGCTACTAAAAAGCCAGCATACGAAAGTACAATTTCACTCGGGATTACTTCAATCATTAAAGCAAGAGCTACTCCAAAGTAACCTAAGCTTGCAAAAAATTGCAATAACTGATCTATTATGTTTGCTAACATGTTCTTTTTTATCTCCTTTTTTCTTCACATACCATCCCATTATTACATAAAGGCTGCAATCTGCCAATATCTTCATTTTAACAATATGTACAATTCAAGCAGGATTAATCTATTAATTTCTCTTTCTGCGGGTCTTTCATGTAGGCAAACATCTCTTTAATTTGGTCTTCTGTATTTCTAGCAATTGATAAATTAGGCAATTCATTTTCACCAAAAAACTCCACCTCTTCTGTTTCAATACTAGTTTTCTTTTCTCCACCAATAATCTCGCATCCAATGAAAATCTTATATACATGCGTTGCCGATGGAGATGGTTGATTTTTTTCTTTATCAAATATAGCTAGTAACTTAAAATGATCTACCTCATAACCTGCCTCTTCGAAAACCTCTTTTGCTGCAACTTCGGTTGGGGTATAACCGACATCAGCCCATCCACCTGGCAATGCCCATTTCCCATCGCTTTTTTCTTTCACAAATAATAACTTTTCATTTTGAAAAACAACCGCTCTTATATCAACTTTAGGTGTTTGATAGCCTGTCTCACTTGCAAATAATTTCTCTACGACTTCCCAATCTGTTTTCGTGTAATGTGACATCATTGAAATAGAAATATCTCGTAATTGCTGGAAACGCTCAATATCATACACATCCTTAGAATACGTTAAACCCGCTTGAGCTATAGATTGTATTTGTTTTACCCAATCAATCCATTTAATCGTCATATATCCGCATCCCCATTCTCTATCAAATATATTACTTCATTTTTATTGATACATCTTTATTATACAAAAAAAAGAGATTGATAACGTTTCAATCTCTTTCAAAATTAATCCAATTCATGTAAGTGGTCTTGTATATACTTTCTTCTCTTATTTATATATTCATAAATCATATCAGCCTCTTGATCAAATGTTTCTAATTTTTCTTTCATGTATGGATCTTGTAGTAAATATGGACGAATCAATTCACACAACCCTTCTACTTTCGGCCTCATAAACGAAACTGTAAATTGATCTTCTAATATTTCTTCTAAAATACTTCGATACTGCTTTCTAAATACAGGTATGTCTAGCAATCTTGCACTTAACGTATTATACCCTTGAATGCGAATATATTCATGATTAAGTGGTCTTCCTTGTACATCTCGCCCCCAAGTCGCATCATAATCCCACGGTATAACTTCAAATAAATTTGTTTCATCGTTATGATATAGTGCGTAGTTATGAACGAAACCATCAAAGTTTTGTGTAAAAATAACTCCTGCTAACCATCTTAAATATTTATCGACATGTAGAAACTTCCCAATCTCTTTTTCATAGGCTTCCCTCGTCAAAGTATTCGCTTGAAATACAAATTCACTCAGTTGTTCTTCACTATTTTTATTCGAATATTTAAATTCATAACCCGCAAAGAGCTCTGTCTTAACATCTTTATCTCGTTCACTCATTAATGAAAAATTCGCATCATCATCTATCGCATAATAAATAGAACCACTCGGTAATCCTCTATTTTTCAAAAAATTTTCATCAACCGATTCTAACTGTAAATACACACCTTGAATTTGACCATTAATTTTTATAAATACATGTTGTGATTTTGGCGAAAGTACACCAATATCATGAAAAAAATCTAAAGATAATTTATTTCGTATGAGAGACGGATCCATAAACTCCGAATTCAAATGAAACTCTTTCGCACCTTGAAATTTTTTAGGCTTATAAAACATAACATGATAAGACTTTTTCTCAAATTCGCGAATATGAGCTCCTCGGTATACGATATCAATATCATACTTCTTTTTTCCATAAGTTAATTTTGCTGGCACTGGACTATCTGACCAAATGTCCTTTTTCAATTCCACTAAGTACATTGGATGAACAAAAAAATCATATGAAGGCAGCATGTTTTCTCATCCCTTCTCAGTTCTCTTCATTCAATGTATGCGCCTTGTCTTGTCCATACATCCGCAATCATCTATTTATATAAAATTACACTCTTGTCCTGTTCAGAAAGATGCCTACATACATATCATGTTAAGGAAAAAGAATACCTTTTCACTTTAATACATGATAAGGAGGATTTCTATGAAACGTGATATTAGAAAAGCTGTCGAAGAAATCAAAAGTGCTGGGATGGAGGATTTCTTACACCAAGATCCAAGTACTTTTGAATGCGATGATGATAAATTCACTCATCATCATTGTACAACTGGATGTAAATGTACAACTGGGGGTAAATGTCCAAGAACAAGATGTACTCGCGTGAAACATTGTACGTTCGTTACAAAATGTACGCATGTAAAGAAATGGACATTTGTTACGAAATGTACACGTGTACGTGTTCAAAAATGGACGTTCGTTACGAAAGTCACGCGTAGAAAAGAATGCGTATTAGTTACAAAACGTACTCGCAGAAAACATTGTACATTCATTACAAAATGCATACGCTTTGAAAAGAAATTTTTCTGGACAAAACGAAGTTTCTGTAAAAAATGCGAATTCTTCCCTAACAGACACGGTCACTCTTGCGATGATTCATGTGATCATGGTAAAGACTGTCACGATAGCGGACACAAATGGAATGATTGCAAAGGCGGACATAAATTCCCATCTTGCAAAAATAAGAAATTCGATCACTTCTGGTATAAAAAACGTAACTGCTAGTTTTTATACCACCCAAAAAAGGCCGTTTTGCGGCCTTTTTTACATTTATTGAAAGTGACTTATATCTGCAAATTGTTTCACTTTACCAATACCCTCTTCAAATTCTATTATGCTCAAACTGGCACTATGCATAAATGGATCATCCCACACATTTTCTATTTCAATTCCCGCGAAATGCCCTACAAGTAATTTTGCTGCTGCCGCATGAGAAACAATCAATATGTTTTGTCCTTTATGCCTCTCTAAAAGAAGCTGCATCCCTTCAATTACTCTTTCATAAACGGCCTCGAAATTTTCGCCTGATGTTGACTGAAAAAGATGTGGCTCATTCCAAAATAGATGTACTTCTTCTGGAAATTGCTTTTCTATATCCGCGATTGTTTGTCCTTCCCATATACCCATGTTGATTTCATAGAAATGCTCATCCGCTATAATGGGTATATCACGTTCCCCTTTTATTAACTCTGCCGTATGAAGTGTTCTTTCGCTCGGACTACTATAGATCGCATGGATTGGTAAATCTTTCATTCGATTCCCTAATTGTTTCGCCTGAACTATACCATTTTCAGTTAAAGCAGAATTTTTTCGTCCCTGCATTCGCTTCGCTACATTCCACTCTGTTTCACCATGCCTTGTTACATATATAGTTGTTTTCATTTCTTACTCCCCCTCACCATGTTGGTCGTAATTCCCACGGTTCAACTCTCCCTACAATCCACTCCGCTCGTTTACTTTCAATCCCTTTTATAACTCCATCAGCTATCTCTTCATGCGTAAGCCATCTTCCATATGTATCTTCTAAAATAAAACCTAAAATAATTCTATAATAAATACATCGCGTACTTCCTATTTTTTGTGCAGGCATACGTGATGCTTTACTACCTAAAATATGAAATAAACTATATGTTTTAGACGACAAATCTAGTTCTTTACAAATATTTGATAGTGCATGCTTTGCACTTGTGTGTACCCATGCAACAACTAATGTGATCGGGCCATTTTTCTTAATTGTACTTTTAATAGCTAGCTTTACATCTTCATCCTTATGATAATCTAACGAAAGGCATGTAATATTTTCTGGTGCAGAACTCATTCTCTTAACATTTTCTAAATTCACTTCATCTCGCCCGATAATAGAAACATAAAATCCTTTCTCACAAAGCCACATAGAAACTTTCTTTAGCATTCCTGTTCCACCAATTACAAGTGCATGCAAATGCTATCCCTCCCTAATAAAATGTCATATGAGGTTTCTCATCCCTATAATAATTTAAACGGTCTTGCAGTGTCCCTGAGTGAAACTCAAATTTATGACCGTCAGGATCAACAAAGTATATAGATTCACAATCTCTGATATCACGTTCTCTTCCTTGTAAAATATGAACATCATTTTCTTCTAATCGCTGTATTAAACATTTAAAGTCTTCTCGTTCAACAGAAAATGCAATGTGCGTATAGGATTGATGAATCTCATTTCTCGGAATATGCGTCTCTTCATTAAGCGCTATCCATACTTCACATATGTTAAAATAAGCCAATTTTCTTCCTTTAACTAATAATTCTCCTTCTAATACTTTTTCATAAAACATAATAGAGTTTTCTAAATTAGATACCGAAAAACAAATATGATTGATTCCCCTTAACAACTATAATTCCTCCTTATACAAATAAAAGATGAGCGAAAATTCACTCATCTTTTATTATACTATTTTTTTGTAATATATGCCCATTTATAACTGAAGTCCCCACCAAACGTATGATTAGCAATACCTTTTACAAATGGCTTCTCTAAATAAGCTGTACTTTGTTGGTACGTAGGAGAAATTGCTGCGTCTTGACCAATTAAGATTTTTTCAGCTTCCGCAAGTGCATTCCAGCGTGCTTTATCATCTTTTAATAGCTCTCCTTTTGATTTCGCTACTAAATCATCATACTTCGGATTAGAATAATCCATTTCATTAAATGAGCTTCCAGTAACAAACATATCAATATAAGTCATTGGATCCGGATAATCAGGGCTCCATGCAGATAATGAGAATTCATATTGGAATTTCTTTTCTAAATCTAGCTTCTGCTTGTATGGTTGCTGTTTCAAATTCACTTTAATACCAGGCAAGTTTTTCTCTAGTTCTTCCTTAATAAAGTCGCCCACTTTTTTACGGCTACCGTTATCATCGTTTAGTAATTCAACCGTAATTGTATCTTGACCAAGCTCTTTCTTCGCTTCTTCCCATAATTTTTTTGCTTTCTCTGCATTATCTTTACTATCACGGAAGTTTTTATTTACAGAGCGGAAATCTTTTCCATCCGGACCTGTCGTAAATTTTTCAGGTACTAAGAAATATGCTGGCAATGAACCGTCATTTAAAATGACATCAGCAATTCCTTTTTTATCGTATGCTAAATCAATCGCTTCACGTACTTTTTGGTTTTTAAATGTTGCATTTTTTTGGTTAAAACGCAAGAAATATATGCGTGGATCTAACTTCGTTTTAAATTCATCTGGCTTATTCTTTTTATATTTATCAACAAATTCAGAAGTTAAAATAACTCGATCTGCTTGATCACTATCATATAAATTTACTCCCGTGCTTGTTTCCTTCACAATACTTACATTAATTTCGTCTAATTTTACAGTATCTTTATCCCAATAATTAGGATTTTTCTTCAACTGATAATTTTGTTCATGTTTCCATTGACTCATTGTAAATGGTCCATTATATAATAATTTATCTGCTTCTAATCCGTATTTATCTCCTTGCTCTTTCACATATTTTTCATTTAATGGGAAAAATGTAGGGAACGACGTAAGCTCAAGAAAATAAGGTGCTGGTTGCTCTAATTCTACTACCAACGTTTTATCATCCTTCGCTTTAACACCCAATTGATCTGCTGGTAATTCACCTTTATTTACTTTCTGTGCATTTTTCACATCAAATAAAATGAATGCATATTCTGCCGCTAATGCTTTATCTAATGTACGTTGCCATGCATATACAAAATCTTGTGCTCGAACTGGATCACCATTTGACCATTTCGCATCACGTAATTCAAATGTATATGTCTTTTTATCTTCACTAATCTTCACATCTTTTGCCATACCTGGTGTTGGTTTATTATCTTTATCTAGACGATATAAACCTTCCATTGCATTTACAAATACACGGAAAGATACAGAATCCGTTGATTTAGATGTATCCATTGAAGGAATTTCAGCTGTTTCTAGCAAATTTAAAACTTGTTTATCGGCCATTCCCTTATTCGATTCTTTCTTCGTTGTCGAAGCCTTCTCACCATTCCCACATCCTGCAACCAATACACTTGTCGTTAACGCAAGTGCAGCAATTGTTGCTGTCTTTCTCTTCATTCTTCCTTCCCCCAATCTATATGTATAAGTTAAATCCTATATAATATATTTCATTATACAAAAGATTCTGATTATTTTAAATATTTATTTTAACAAACATAGAAAAAAGCGATCGGAAATTTCTTTCCAGTCGCTTTCTTGAATAGCATTTACTTGTAATCCATCCTCTATATCAAATGGATTTTGAACTTTAAATATTTCTTCCATCAGCTTCAAAAACTCTTCTTCAGTTTTAGATTCACCATTAACCATAAGTGAGTATGGTTCCACTTCACCTAATTTATAATCGACAACAAATTGAATCTTCACCTTTTGTCTTGGCGTTCCGGTGTTATATCCTTGGAATTCTACTAATTCTAACCCTTCCGTTCCACGATAATATATCCAACCTGAATTTTGAAAATAATTTTCGAAAGATTCACCTATTGAAAAGAAAGGATATTCATAAAGCGAGCTTGTACGAACCTTTTGAATAACGTCTCGATCAGTCGGAAAAAAGAAATGACTAAAAAATATGCTAGCAACTGCTAAAATAGTAACAATTGTCGCTCCCATTTTGCTCGTTCCGCCGCTATCATTGATTAGATAGTTTTCAACTGATTTATCTTTTATTTCTCTTGCTTTTATTCGGTATATACGTCTTTCCGCAAATTGATAGTATAATCCATTTGCAAAAATCCCCATTCCAAACAGAATAAAAATGAGTAATAAAAACGTCAGAGGCACCATATTAATGATTGGCAACGCTACATTAAATCCCATATAGTACGAAAATGCATCACAAGCTACTAATAACAGCATAAATAAAGCAGCTGGTATATAATATTTACGATATCCTAGCCAGCCTATATTGAAAATTGCAGCCCAACCATTCCAGCTCCACCTAGCAATCCGCTTATTCTCAAGCTCCCATTTCCTTTGATAATACGGATATTGTCTCCCTACATATACTTCCAGTTCTTTATCTATTAACGAGCTACCTTCATCTTGTTCATTATCCAAGTTTCGCTGACAACTTGCACAATTTAACTGTTCCTCCTCGCAAGGTTGCCCACAATTTATACATTTCAAAACAATCCCTCTTCCCATCCATACGTCATTTCAAAATACCTTCGTGTTTTAATAACCACTCTTTCCTCCATAAACCACCAGCATATCCAACAAGCTTTCCACTCTTTCCTATTACACGGTGACATGGAACAATTATTGAAATTGGATTCCGACTATTCGCCCCTCCTATTGCCCGTACAGCTTTTATATTTCCAACTTTCTCTGCAATATCTAAATATGAAGCACTTACGCCGTATGGAATAGTATAAAGTGCATCCCATACATTTTTTTGAAATGCTGTTCCCTCTGCAGACAGCGGGACCGTAAACTCTTTTCTTTTCCCTTTAAAATATTCATCTAACTCATTTATACATTGTTCTATCATTTCATTTTTATTTTCTTCTTGTCGTTCATCAACAAATATAACAGACGTAATTCCTTCTTGATTCGCTGTAATTTCAAGCAAACCTACTTCGCTCTCATAATAAGCCTGGTACATATGCCATCCTCCAATTCAGTTCATATTAGTCATTGTAACACGAATATACAAAATTTTTCGTATAAGCGTTTTATTAGAGAAACAAAAAAGAGAATGGTAAAATATAAGAAAATTCAATCAAGGAGGCTATTTGATGAATTCCAAGCTTTTTTCACCTTATACAATTAAGAACGTTACACTAAAAAATCGTATCGTTATGTCGCCTATGTGTATGTATTCATCAGGGAGTGAGGATGGCAGCGTTACGAATTTTCATCTCATTCATTATGGAACTCGCGCTGCTGGCCAAGTAGGTTTAGTTATGGTTGAAGCAACTGCGGTGTTAGCTGAAGGACGAATTTCTAACAAAGACTTGGGCATTTGGGATGACAACCTAATTGAAGGCTTACATAAAACAACTACTTTTATACATGATAACGGTGCAAAAGCTGCCATTCAACTCGCTCACGCCGGAAGAAAAGCTGAATTAGATACGAATGCTTTCGCTCCTTCTGCAATTCCTTTTAATGATACGATGAAAATACCAGTAGAAATGAATATACAACAAATCAAAGAGACTATATTAGCTTTTCAGAAGGCCGCGTTACGTTCAAAACAAGCCGGATTTGATGTTATCGAACTACATGGCGCTCACGGTTACCTTATCAATGAATTCCTATCACCACTTACTAATAAACGAACGGATGAATACGGCGGCTCACCTGAAAACCGTTATCGTTTCTTACGCGAAATCATCGACTCTGTAAATGAAGTTTGGGACGGACCAATATTTGTTCGTATTTCAGCAAATGATTATCATCCTGACGGGCTAACAGTTCAAGATTATGTTCAGTATACAAAGTGGATGAAAGAACAGGGAATAGATTTAATCGATTGTAGTTCTGGTGCAGTTGTACCAGCACATATTGATGTGTATCCTGGTTACCAAGTACAATACGCCAAACATATTAAAGAGCATACTAAGATTGCAACTGGTGCAGTTGGATTGATTACGACTGGGTCACAAGCAGAGCAAATTTTAAATAATAACGAAGCAGATTTAATTTTCATCGGACGTGAATTACTTCGCAATCCGTACTTCCCAAGAATAGCGGCCAATGAACTTGGCTTTGAATTGCAAGAACCTCACCAATATAAGCGAGCACCAGGAAAAATTCATACGAATAAATAAAACCGAGAAGTCATTCTTCTCGGTTTTATTTATTCTATCGTTGTAATTTCATTTGAATTATAAGTATGGATACCCGATTCTTCTCGCAGCGCGGTTATATACATACCTTTCGCCACATCTTTAGCTGAAATTGGTTTATACTTTTTGAAAGCCCCTTTAAAAATAAAAGGAATAATACGAGATAACTTTTCAGCCATTCGTTCGCCGAAACGAAATTCTTGTCGGTTTCCTACTAATAATGATGGTCTAAAAATGTGAATACCACCAATCACTAACTTTTGCAATTCTTCTTCCATTTTTCCTTTCACTTGTGAATAAAAGAAAAATGATTTAGGATTCGCTCCCATAGAAGACACAACAAGGAAATTTTGCACCCCTTGTTTTTCAGCTAAACAAGCAGCTCGTAACGTATATTCATAATCTACTTTTTTAAAATTTGCTTTTGTTTTTGCTTTTTTTATTGTTGTTCCTAAGCAACTAAAAACATCATCCACAGCAAAGAACTCTTTATATTCCTCTAATATCGAAAAATCAACTTGTTTCTGCTGTAACTTCTCATGTTGCAATTGCATTGGCTCTCTTACAAAAATAGTAACCGAATCGTAGTAATCTGATTCAAGTAATAGACGCGTTATCTCTTGTCCAACTAAACCACTTGCACCAAGTATTAACGCTGTTCGCTTATTCATATATGCATATACCTCTTATTTTACTTTTCTCTCCTTCAGTAAAATACAACCTTTAGGAGTTTCCTGCTCTTATTTTACCACAAGTAAAACACTATGCGTACGCATAGTGCTTTACTCACTCTTTTTTCTCATCTCTCTCTTGTAATTTCGTTATTGTTGTAGCGTCCCCATGCCCATCAACTTAAGATTTTTTACTACCCCCAAGTACAAAAAAACGTTATTCTTTCTTAATAATCTATGAGAAAGGGTGACGTTTTTTATGAATCTCTCGATTCAAGAGGAGTTACAACCATTTGCAGAAGAATTACAGCGCTATATCACACCTGAATTTTTAGAAGAACTGGCAAGAGAGATTAAGTTTATAAAGCGAAAACGCAAGTTTTCAGGATCAGATTTAGC
>NZ_QJTG01000042.1:0-25318 GCF_003217275.1 Bacillus sp. 196mf | reverse complement strand
GTGTAACCGATCCGGATAAACTCCTCATTCACTCTGATCAAGGTTGGCACTATCAAATGAAACAATACCGCCATTCTCTTAAGAATTGTGGCATAACTCAAAGTATGTCTCGCAAAGGAAACTGTTATGACAATGCCGTTATTGAAAATTTCTTCGGTATTATGAAATCGGAATTTCTGTATCGAAAAGAATTTGAAAGTATAACACATTTCAAACAAGAATTAGCAAAGTATATAGAATACTATAATCATAAAAGAATTAAGGCAAAATTAAAGGGTATGGGCCCAGTACAATACCGGGCTCATACCCTAGAGGCTGCCTAATGAAACGACCTGTCTAACTTTCGGGGGTCACTTCAGGTGTGGCATAAGGCTTTTTCTTATTTCAATTTGAATACCATCGCTTCATACGGACGTAATGTAATGTTATCTATCGATCCGATTTCTACATCGTAATTGTGTATGAATAATTCTGATTCACTATAACTAATATCCTCAGGCATTTCAAATACACTTTCATCCGCAGTAAAGTTTGCAATAACAAGTAGTTTTTCGTCTCCATATGTTCTTACATAAGCAAAAATAGAAGGATTATTCTCTAATATTAAATCATATGATCCATATACAACTATTTCATTATTTTTGCGTAGCTCAATTAATTTCTTATAGTAATAAAAAATTGAACCTTCATCTTGGATTGCTTGTTTCACATTAATCTCTTTATAGTTAGGATTTACAGTAATCCAAGGCTCATCCGTTGTAAATCCAGCGTGATTCTGATCATCCCACTGCATTGGAGTTCTAGCATTATCACGACCCTTTATATAAATAGATTCCATTACTTTTTCTATATTTTCACCATGGTCTATCACTTTTTCTTTATACATATTTAACGTTTCAATATCTCTATATTCATCAATTGATTGGAATCGAACGTTCGTCATTCCGATTTCTTCACCTTGATAAATATATGGCGTCCCCTTCATCATATGAAGAACTGTCGCTAACATTTTTGCAGATTCAATGCGATACATTCCATCGTTACCAAAACGAGATACAACGCGAGGCTGATCATGGTTATTCCAATAAAGGCTATTCCATCCGGTATGCTCTAATGCTTTTTGCCACTTTGTTAAATTCTCTTTTAAAGTAAGAAGTGAGCATGATTTTACATCCCACTTTCCACCTTCTCCTGAATCTAAATCCATATGTTCAAATTGGAATACCATTTGCAACTCTTTTCGTTCTTCTCCAGTATACAATTTGGCTTCTTCTGTCGTTACACCTGGCATTTCACCAACCGTCATAATATCATAATTCGATAATACTTCCTCATTCATTTCATGCAAATATTTATGAATGTTTGGACCGTTCATAAAATGTTTATGACCTGAAACATAACCATCTTCATCTGTTTCAACTGTTGGTAACCCTTCTTCTTTAGAAATAAAATTGATAACATCCATGCGGAATCCATCAATTCCTTTTTCTAACCAAAACTTCATCATCTCATAAACATCTTGTCTTACCTTTTCATTATCCCAGTTTAAATCCGGTTGTTTTTTAGAAAACAGATGTAAATAATATTCATCCGTCATTTCATCATACTTCCATGCAGATCCACTAAAAGCAGCTCCCCAGTTGTTTGGTTCTTTCCCTTCTTTTCCAGGACGCCATATATAGTAATCTCTATATTTATTATCTTTTGATTTACGTGATTCAATAAACCAATTATGTTCATCAGATGTATGATTAACAACTAAATCCATCATCAATTTCATATTACGTTCATGCATTTCATGTAATAGTTCATCCCAATCTTCCATTGTTCCGAACTCGTTCATAATTTTACAATAATCACTTATATCGTAACCATTATCATCATTTGGAGATTCATAGACTGGTGATAACCAAATCACATCAATCCCTAACTCTTTTAAGTAATCTAGCTTTGAAATAATCCCTTGAAGATCTCCTATACCATCACCATTACTATCCATAAAGCTACGAGGATAAATTTGATATACTACGCTTTCTTTCCACCATTGTTTTTCCATTATGCTACCCCATTTCATTCATAATTCATTTTTCTCTTTTTTAAGGCGCAAACGTTTTCATTAATGAATGATAACAGATTCTATCTCAATTTAAAATAGCGCTTACAATTTTTATTGTTCTTTTTCTAAGAAAAAACGCGAAAATCACTAATAATTCTCCAATATATGAAAACGTTTTATTTTTTTATTTATTTTTTGAATCTATTCGTTTATAATGAACTCAAAGAAAACGTTTGCATAATTATTTCTAGGGGGAAATACCATGGCAGAACTTAAATTAGAAAACATTTATAAGATATATGATAATAACGTAACAGCTGTAACTGATTTTAATTTACACATTCAAGATAAAGAATTTATCGTATTTGTCGGTCCTTCTGGATGCGGAAAATCTACAACATTACGAATGGTAGCTGGACTCGAAGATATTTCAAAAGGCGAGTTTTCAATTGATGGTAAACTAATGAATGATGTTCCTCCAAAAGATCGAGATATCGCAATGGTCTTCCAAAACTACGCTCTTTATCCACATATGAGTGTATATGATAATATGGCATTTGGATTAAAACTTCGAAAAATACCAAAAGATGAAATCGATCGTCGTGTAAAAGATGCAGCAAAAATTTTAGGACTTGAACAATATTTAGATAGAAAACCGAAAGCATTATCAGGTGGACAGCGCCAACGTGTTGCGTTAGGTAGAGCAATCGTTCGAGATGCAAAAGTTTTCTTAATGGACGAGCCATTATCAAACTTAGATGCTAAACTCCGTGTTGCAATGCGCTCAGAAATTTCTAAGCTACATCATCGCCTTGGAACAACAACAATTTATGTAACACACGACCAAACAGAAGCAATGACTATGGCTTCGCGTCTTGTCGTTATGAAGGATGGAAAGATTCAACAAATTGGAACACCAAAAGAAGTATATGAAACACCAGAAAACATTTTCGTGGGTGGATTTATCGGGTCACCAGCGATGAACTTCTTCCGTGGTAAATTGACTGAAACCGATTTCGTTATAGACAATACTATAAAAATCAAAGTATCTGAAGGAAAAATGAAGATGCTACGTGAACAAGGCTATGTAAATAAGGAAATTGTTTTAGGTATTCGCCCGGAGGACATTCATGATGAACTACTATTTTTAGAAGCTTCACAATCTACTACTTTCACAACAAAAATTGAAGTTGCTGAATTGTTAGGTGCTGAATCTATTTTATATATGAAACTTGGAAATCAAGATTTTGCAGCACGTGTTGATGCAAGACATATATTCTCACCTGGAGACCAAATTAAATTGGCATTTGATTTAAATAAAGCGCATTTCTTTGACAGCCAAACAGAACAACGTATTCGCTAAAAAAATTTCCTTCTATATAACATACAAAAAAACCGTCCACATATATCGAGGGCGGTTTTCATTATTATACTAGGGCTTCTACTGTATGAAATGATTGTCCTTTCGTGCCAATAATACCGAAAATCGGTAAATCACTAAGCACCACTTCTTCTTGCTGTTTCATAAAAGATGACGTTAATTGTTTTATCTCTATCCAAACGTCATTAATACAAAGTACATTGGAATCGTTCTCTTGTTGACGAGAAAAAATAGAATCTATTTTATATAAACCAGCATTTTGAAAAAGCATGTCAATGCGACTGAATGCATTCAAAGTAATGCTAATAACGCGTTGCCAATCTCCTTGCTTTTCCATATCATAGAATACAAAAAGGGCTTCTCCGCCTAGATTCGTAATTTCCTCCACTGTTGCTTGTCCACTTTCTTGATCAATGTCCGTCACAATTACTTTTGCGCCTTGTTTAGCCAACAAAAGAGCTGTATTACGTCCAATACCGATGCCACCGCCAGTTACGATAGCAACTTTTCCTGCAAGCTTCATTTTCATTACCCCTTCTATAAGTCTTACCGTCATTCAGTATACTCCTTTATGAGATTATTCTGCAAGCAAGAAAAATTGCTATTCAATTTGTAAACGTTTACTTTTTATCCTTCTTTTTTCTTACTCTTACTCTGATCAAGAACTAGACCGATAAAAATGAGAATGCCCCAAAAAATTATGCTACCTCCTGTCATCTCAACTTCCCCCTTATTATATAAAGTAAAACTTTAATCAGCCCCAAATGGTGAGATAAAGATATTATTTTTAATTATTATACCATTATCTTAATTTTCAATCTATTATAAATAGAAATGACACATTTTAGCTTTTCCTTACTGTAAATATTCACAATATACTTATAAAATAAAAAAAGACCCTTTTATATATAAAAGGGTCTTTTTTTATTTTATTTTATTATACAAGACTTATTATTTTCGTCTTTGTAATTAAGTCCTGAAAACCGCAATTGTCTTTGCGGAACAACATCATATATACGTTACATATTAATGGAATTCCTAATAGCAATACGTTCGGTAATAACACTACAAAAAATCTTATAATTAATGTTTGCAACGTTAGCTTTTCACTCTTCAATGAAATTAATTTTATTCTCGTTACCTTTTTGCCAAGTGTAACACCGTTCCAAATAAAGGGTAATACAATAAAATATATCGCCATTAATATGAAAACTACTGCGAAATCATATCTAAAATCACCTAAGCTTATATTAAAGCGCTTAAACATAGCACTATAGTTTCCGGTCATAATAGCTACTACTGCACCATACATAACCGAGATTAAAAACATGTCAATTAGGGAAGCACCTATGCGATTCATTACAAGCGCTGGACGATGCATCTTTAACTTCATTTTATGTCGACTCCTTCATATCCTTCTTTACCCGTCTCATCGTACCACTTCTAAAAAACATTGTAAACTAGCGTTTCTCTTACTTTTCTTGTACAATTTGTTACAATAGCATTATAAAGGAGGTTCCCATATTGAAAAAATGGATAATCCTATTCGTCGCCTTCCTATTAACTGGTTGTGCAGGAAACACAAGTCACTTAACTTATACGGTTAACGATGAATACGAACTCATACGTACTTCTGGAAATGCATTTGAACTTTTCCCCTCGCAAGATGCTGTATATGCCACACAATACATCCCTGCAAAAATTACAGACATTGCTTGGGATGATAAATACATTATTGCAAAACAAACTGAGGAAAAATCAGATCCAAATAACCCTGACGCAGCAATTGCAAATAAAAAAAGTGAACATTATTGGATTATTGACGTAAAGCACAATAAACGTTTCGGTCCCTACAATGAAAAGCAATTTAACGAACAAAAAGATGCGTTTAAAATTAAGGTACCTTTTCAAAATGTAGATTCATACATAAAAGAAATAAAAAAACAGTCAGCATAATATTTGAGTGCTGACTGTTTTTCTTACATTATTTTAAAAACACCTTACTCCGAAAGTGAGATATTAAACGTTTGTGACTCTTTTACAACATCTTGTGTTTCTGAATCTCCTGCAAGTAAATCATCAGTTGTAAACTGAATATCCTTTACTTTGTCTTTTCCATCGTCAAGTATTAAACCAATAATACCATCTCTTGTTTCACCAGGCTTATAGTCTTCTCTTGACACATTTTTTGTACCAACTAACGTATCTTCATCATATAAAAAGTTTTGAGTCGCTACTTTAAAATGTTGCTTACCATTAATCATAACATCATTCATAGAGAAAAATTGCATATTTTTATTCCCGCTATTCTCCACTTTATATGTAATCTCAACGTAACGAATTGTATTACTAATCTCTGTTCCACTTAGCGATGCATATAATTCTGCATCTTCTTGGCTTACTTTATCCCCTAATCTACGTTTTACTTCTTCAGGAGTTAGTGCCGTGTATACTTTCAATGTATTTTTTGCTTTTTCACTCATCTGTGATAAAGAGATTACTTTCACATCTTGTACGTGAATTTTCATTGGCGCTACTTCAAATGTTTGATTCACAGAGTGCATCTGCTCTAACTTGAAAGTACCCCATCCTGTTTCTTTCACTTTTTGTCCTACTTTTTTCAGCTCACGCCCACCATATTCTTTCGTTTCAGGAATAGATTCTTTTTTCTTCGGTTCAGCTTTCTTTTCTTCTTGATGGAAGCAACCACTTAACATAAGAAGAAAACTACATAAAACAAAAATACTTTTCCATGCTTTCATCATTTCATTTCTCCTAACACTATCATTCATGAATATAAAATTAGTCCCTTGCCTTGTAAACTATAGAAACAATGAAAAGTCCACAAAATGAACTTGTCAGTCCAGATACTATTATACCTCCAATTTGGAAAATATGAAAATAGGGATCTAGGAACGCATGCACGATAAATATAATAGTTGCCACAACAATTACTGAAATCCAATACTTTCTTTTTTCCGAAGCTAAAATAAGGTCTTTACCCATTTCATTTCTATATTTCCATAAAACGTATACTAATAATAGAAAACCAATACATGTACTTCCATGTTGCATATATTTATAAACAGGGATACCGTACCATTCTCTTTGCAATAATGGTATTTTCATAACAAAATAGCCTGTCTTATGAGTGAATGCATCCCAAACAACATGCGTTAACATACCGAATAATGCTGAATAACAAAATATAAAAAGATCCTTCCATGTATGAATCCTCCACCCCTTATCTACTACATATGTATAATACCCAGCAAATGGTTTAGGTAAATGTGTTATAAAAGGCTTTTTTAAAATGTAATGATATATACATGCTAATAAGAAGACAAGTGGTAAATTTAAATATAAGAACCCAAGCCACGTATGCCCAATAACACCATACGGTCTAAAGTGTAAAAAACATTCAAAGTCAGGCGCCATACTACCTAATATAAGAGCCGTTACTGACATATATTTAGAATGCTTTTTCGCAAAAGGAAGAACTGCTGCTGGATGTGCAAATGTAAACGGCATACTTTAACTCCTTCTCACATTTTCAATAGAATACCATCTATCATAACGAGAGAATAGATCTTCATGCAATATTTATTTTCACATTGGAATATGATAGTTTAAATGATATAATCCACATAAAATATTCAGAAAATAAGGAAGGGATTCAGGTGTCATTAACACTTGTATTTGCTGCCTTTTTAGATTCAAAATCCGTTATGAATTGAGGTTTATATATTGATTGACGTACCCTTTTTACAAAATGTCACATTAAAAAAAGAAAATATCCCTAGTTTTTCCGCATATCCTTACTGCTTACCCGCTATCCGAACATTACAATCACTAGCTTTCCATCCAAATGTAACATTCATTATTGGAGAAAACGGAACGGGTAAATCAACATTACTTGAAGGAATTGCAATTGCGTTAGGTTTTAATGCAGAAGGTGGAACGAAAAATTTCCGCTTTAGCACAAACGATTCACATTCATCTTTACATGAATACCTTCGAATTTCAAAAAGTTTCAATACACCAAACGACGGTTTCTTTCTTCGCGCTGAATCTTTTTATAACGTTGCTTCTTATATTGATGAAATAGATGCTATAAAATCTTATGGCGGCGTTTCACTTCACGAGCAATCACATGGTGAATCATTCTTTTCCTTATTTATGAACCGTTTTTCAGGACAAGGTTTATACATTTTAGATGAGCCTGAGGCCGCTCTATCACCAATGAGACAACTTTCCATGCTCATTCGAATGCATGAACTAGCGGAACAAGGTTCACAATTTGTTATTGCGACGCATTCTCCTATTTTAATGGCTTACCCTGAATCTACTATATACTCTTTAACACAAGAGGGGATTCACGAATCCACATTAGAAGAAACCGAGCATTACCAAACAACGAAACTTTTCTTTGAAAATCGTGATCGATTATTTCATCATCTATTTGAGTCATAAAAAAAGAAGCAGCAATAGCTGCTTCTTTTTTATAGTGCTTCTATAAATAAGGCAACCCCGATACCGCCACCGACGCATAAAGAGGCAATTCCTTTTTCTAACCCACGTCTTTTTAATTCGTGAATTAAACTTACCGTAATACGAGCCCCTGTACAACCAATTGGATGCCCAAGTCCTACGCCACTACCGTTTACGTTCACTTTTTCACGGTCTAAACCTAACTCTTTCTCTACAGCTAAATATTGAGCCGCGAAAGCTTCATTAATTTCAAGTAAATCTGCATCTTCTAATGACCAATCCACTTTTTCTAAACCTTTACGAATTGCTGGTGCTGGTCCAATACCCATAATTTTCGGGTCTACTCCAGCTACTGAATATCCAACAATTCTAGCTAACGGTTGTAAGCCTTTTTCTTTTGCTTTTTCTTCGCTCATTAATACTAGAACTGCACTTCCGTCATTCAGGCCAGATGCATTACCTGCAGTTACAGACCCATCTTTACGGAATGCTGGTTTTAACCCTGCTAATTTTTCCGCTGTAATATCTGCACGTGGATGCTCATCCTTCGAAAATACTACTTCTTTTCTACGTTCTTTTATTGTAATAGGAACAATTTGATCGTCAAAGTGTCCAGACTCGATTGCCTTCAGTGCCAATGTATGACTGCGAAGAGCAACTTCATCTTGTTCCTCTCTTGTAATTTCATATTGTTCAACTAAATTTTCCGCTGTTTCACCCATCATAATATGGTGAATCGGATCTTCTAACACTTCCCACACCGTATCACGAATTTCTCCGTGCTGTAGACGTTGTCCCCAGCGGTGCTGTTTCAATGCATAAGGGCTCGAACTCATCGCTTCTACTCCACCTGCAACAACAACATCACTTACACCTAATTGGATTTGCATTGCAGCTGACATAATTGCTTGCATACCTGAAGAACATTGACGTTGGATTGTATATCCCGTAACTGTGTCAGGAAATCCTGCCGCTAATGCAGCTGTTCTCGCCGTATTTGCTTCATCAGTTCTTTGAATACAATGACCTAAAATTACTTCATCAACTTCATGTGGTTCTACCCCGCCTCGTTTTACAGCTTCCTGAAGTACAGGAACAGCTAATTCTACTGGCGTTACATTTTTTAGCGCTCCTCCAAAAGTTCCAATTGGCGAACGAACTGCAGCTGTAATAACAACATTATGCATTTTGTACTTGCCCCTCTCTTATGTACCCTAGTCAGTTTTTAGGTGAAATTCCATAAGATGTATATCTACAACTATCATACTATAAACATACTAAAAAATCAAAATATTTAATATAATAAAAATAGAAGGAATTAACCTTCTATTCTGTCAGTGCATATAAAAACTTTTGTAAAATTTTCTCTGTCGTTTCATTCAATTTTGGCAACTTATCTACTGGAAAATATTGAAGTTTCAACCCTTCATGATCGAGCTTTAATTCCCCGCTCACATGATGTGCCTGATACAGATGAATGACATTGAAAATTTCATCGCCATTCGGATAACGGAAATATACTTCTTTTCCTGATAGAACACCAAGAAATTGCATTATTTTTGCAGTTAACCCCGTTTCCTCAAATAACTCTCTACGTGCCGTTTCTTCTGTCGTTTCACCCAGTTCCATCGCCCCGCCAGGTACACCCCAATCATATGTATCTGAACGATATTGAAGCAATACTTCTTGATTATCATTTAATATAATAATTGCTGATCCTACGAGAATAAGCGGTCTTGTACCAACGACTTTTCGTAACTCTTCAATATACCCCATATGTAAATTCCCCTTTCCCTAACCTCCCTTATCATAACAAAATTTCTCTCTTTTTGTTCATGTAATTTTAAAGAAAAAAAGGAAGCTTTCGCCTCCATTTTTTCACCTTTATTTCTTAAAACTTTCATATTTTACAGCTTCAAAAGCTTCCTCAATTTCATCATTACGATAATGGACATATGTAAAACGGCCCAATTCTACTAATCTTGCTATTTCCTGTAACGCTTTATGCTGCTCATATGTTTCTTTCAGCTTAATATGTACATAAAACTTCATTAAAGGATGTTCATATAAAGGTTCTCCCACCTCTACATATACATCTTCAACCCCTTGTACAACTCTTACATAACTCGCAAATTGATAAAGTGCTTCTCTGTCTGAAACGATTTTTAATGTATACATATATTCTCCCCCTTTCCTTTACTATATCAAAAAGACGACCACACAATGTTATAGAACTATGAAATTTTTTCGACTTGTCATCTATATATTCAATAAAGAAGGCGTTTATCCATACATGACATCTTTTTCCCACATATATTATAGGAAGAACTTTTTTCATTTGAGGTGTTCCTTATGGATCCATACGTCAATATATGTATTTGTATTACTCCCGGTGCCGATATTTCTGATGACCGCATCGCAAAAGATTTAGCTGTTGCAGAATCAATTTGGCACCCCATTACATTTCAAATTCAAGAAGTAATTGTATTAAATGAACTTTTCCGTTTTTTTGACCGTGAAATCAGTTATAAAAATTCCATTCAAAGTCAAGAAAAGTTGGCATCCTTTTTCCAAACATGTGTAAATGAAGCTCCTGAATGCGACCTTTATATTTGTTATATTGGCAGTGATTATTTCAAAGAAACAGCAGTAATTGCCTGCGCTTATTCTTTAGCAAAACAACAGCAACTTACTGGCTATATCGTTTTAACAAATTCGGCTGCCCCTATGAAAAATATATATACGCTCGCTCACGAAATCGGTCATATTTTATTTACAAGACGTATTCATGGAAAACTTACTCATGCAGATCCTCATTCTCCAACCGGCTCGGAGCACCACCCTTCTCCAACAAATCTTATGTATCCGATAGTCCCTCGTCCAGAAAACGTTCATATTCATTCCTTATTAACAACAGAACAAAAAGCGCTCTCTTTACAAAGCTCTTTACTACAAAGAAAAAAACAGTAACCCTCATGTTACTGTTTAAAACAACTTGTTCCAATCAACAAACCAAATCCCGGCTGCTAGAAATAAAAATAGACAACTAAATGTAAATGTAATCCCTCTAAAAATCCCTATATAATATTTCTTTGGAAATAATTTTTGGTATATCCAGAGCAGCCGCTTTCCTATTAAACCGAAAAACAGAATATATCCTGATGTGTAATCTAATATATTAATAAAATAGTCAACATATATCCTTTTTATAAAAGAGTTATTGTTAGGTTAACCTTAGAAAACTACTACTCAATTTACCTATAAATAATACTGTCTCTCTTTTTATTCGTATACTTTCCTTTTTCTAATTTTATATGAATTTTCAAAAGCATATAAATAACAATGAAAAGAATTATTTGTTGTACATACATTCCAATAATACTTGATAAATCTATCATTACGAATACATATTCCAATGCAATTGGAACTAGTAAATACGCCAAAGTAAACCAACCACCAAATTTAATATTTACAATAGCTGCAAATAGAACTACTATTCCAACAAGAATGAAGCTTTCTGTCGCAGTAAATTTAATAAATGTTGTACCATAAAAATTATTTAATAATGCAATACTGAAAATTGATAAAAACCATATCGCACCACTTATATACATAATTAAAAATTCAGTTCTTTTACGCTTAAATGAGGCTGTTCTCATGCCCCATATTAATACACTAATTCCTACAAAAATCATAATTGGATATCCGATTAATTCAATTAAAGAATAAGACAAACGATGGTCGACTTCACTAAAAAATACACTCTTCATCATCGTGAATGCTAATAAATTTATAATGAAATAAAGCAATAATTTATAATTCCCTTTTTTATCAACTTCCATCTCTTTGGCAAGTTGATTTGCATACTCTTTTGGAGCATGACCGAATATATCATTTACACTCTTCCCTCTCTTTTCTCCTTCTATTAAATGAACTTCCGCATCTTCTATAAAGAAAAGAATATCAGCTTCTCTAATGCCCTTTGTTCGTAAATACCCTTGAGTATCATCTAAAAACTTTTGCCCTTCATTCGATAGCACTTTTATCACCCCCTTATTTAACCATTTCTCTTCTATTCGTCTTCATCATAATTTCAAAGAAAATTAAAATAAACAAACTTCCGTATAAACATATAATTTGAAATAACATTGGCATGAGATCTTCAGATGTAAATGTTTTAAACAGTAACATAATAGAAAGTGGAATGATTAAATATAAGTTTTTAAACCATCCTTCAAAATATATATTTATCGCTACTGTGATGATAAAAATCCCACCAGCTACTATATAACTTTGGACTTCGGTGAATGTGAGCATTTTTGTAGGATATATCACATCTAATATCGTAACAGCTCCTAATAAAAACAATGGAGCAATCATAACTAAAGACCACATGGAAAACCATGTTTTTGTAAAGCTTGTGACGAAGGTCATTTTGCGAAGTAGAAAATTAGGACCCATAACAACTAAAATTAATGAAAAACTGTAACCAATACACTGAATAAGTGAAATCTGTAACATTCCATTACTCACTATTAAGATAGAAGCAATAATCCAAAAAGATACGATATTCATTACTGTAAAACCAATTTGCTTCCACGTTTCCTGTCTATCTCTTTCCATCACTTTTACAAGTTCATTTGCATATTCTTTCGGTGAGCTTCCGAAAATATCTTCTACACTCTTCCCCTCACTCTCACCTTCTATTAAATGAAGTTCTGCGTCTTCTAAAAAGTTTTCAATATCATTTTCTTTCACACTCTTTGCCGTCAAAAATAATCTCATATCTAACAAAAACTTTCGTGCTTCACTTGATAACATTATTTTCTCCTTCCCTTCCCTTCAAGTAGACGTTCTACACTACTTTGCATCGCTTCCCAGCGATCCATAAATTCATCAAGTGCTTCCTCGCCTTTTTCTGTTAATGTGTAATATTTTCTCTTTGGACCAGATGGAGATTCCTTCATTACGCTTGTTATTAATCCTTCTTTTTGCATTCGTATTAATAACGGATAAATACTTCCCTCACTCGCCATTGTAAAACCATACTTTGCTAGCTTCTCACTCATTTCATAACCGTATATTTCGCCTTCAGAAATAATAGCAAGTAAGCATCCTTCTAAGATCCCTTTCAGCATTTGACTTGTCGACATAATTCAAATCCTCCTACTATCTTGTTTTACAAGATAGATAAGCGTAAGTATCTTGCTTTACAAAATAGTATAGCAAAGACTATTTTGCAAAACAAGATAGCTAACGATATTTTTTCCAAATGTTTGCAGGATTTTCATTATAACCTCTCTAAATAGAGCACTATGAAAACTTTATTATGAAGGGATGTTTTTCATCATGGTTACAAATCGAGTTGTCTTTTTAACAGGTGCTGCGAGTGGTATTGGATATGAAATAGGAAGTGCTTTTGCAAAAGAAGGTGCAAAAGTTGTGATTACTGATCGTCTTGAAGAACGTGCGAAAGAAGCTGCTGAGCAATTACAAAGTGAAGGTTTTCAAGCTATCGGTTTAAAATGTGACGTTACATCTGAAGAGGAAATTACAGCATCAATTTCTCAAACGGTTAGTCATTTCGGTTCATTAGATATATTAATTAACAACGCAGGAATGCAACACGTTTCACCCATTGAAGACTTTCCAACGGAAAAGTTTGAGCTACTAATTCAAATTATGCAAATTGCTCCGTTTATCGCAATTAAGCATGCCTTTCCGATTATGAAACAACAAAAATATGGTCGTATTATTAATGTCGCTTCTATTAACGGCCTTGTCGGGTTTGCTGGAAAAGCTGCCTACAATAGTGCAAAACATGGCGTAATTGGATTAACAAAAGTTGCCGCTTTAGAAGGTGCTACGCATGGTATTACTGTTAATGCCCTTTGCCCTGGTTATGTCGATACCCCTCTTGTACGTAATCAACTACAAGACTTAGCTACTACACGAAATGTACCACTTGAAAATGTTTTAGAAGATGTTATTTATCCACTCGTCCCACAAAAGCGCTTATTACAAGTACAAGAAATCGCTGATTATGCTATGTTTTTAGCGAGTGAAAAAGCTAAAGGTATTACTGGTCAAGCTGTCGTTATCGATGGTGGCTATACTGCTCAATAAAAAATAAAGTTTGCTCAAGAAGAGCAAACTTTATTTTTTATTGCGAGGATCTTCGTACTTTAGTAATTGCCGCGGGAGCTTCTCAATTGCAACAATTACCCCCTCTAATTTACTTTCAATACGGTGGAGTAAATATAATGTTACAACAATTGGAAACCCTACATTACCTATCATCTTGATCCACTCTTCCATCCTCTTCTCCTCCTTTCATTATATAAGTAAGAGAAAACAATGCATTTAGGCATAAAAAAACAAGCTATTATGTATTAGCCTGTTTTTCAAATAATGATGCAATTTCTCGTTTATAATCCCCGCTTATAATACCTTTCTCAGTAATAATTCCTGTAATTAATTCGTTCGGTGTTACGTCAAATGCAGGGTTATAAACATTCGTTCCAATTGGTGCTACTTGTTTTCCAAAGATTTTCGTAACTTCTGTTTCATCTCTTTCTTCAATAATTATTTCGGCTCCAGTTTCTTTCGTAACATCAAATGTTGACAGTGGCGCAGCAACATAAAATGGGATATCAAAGTGCTTTGCTAAAATAGCTAAATTCATTGTCCCTATTTTATTTGCCGTATCTCCATTTGCGACAATTCGATCCGCCCCTACAATAATTGCATTTATTTCTTTCGTTTGAATAGCATGAGCTGCAGTATTATCTGTAATAAGGGTCACATCAATATTTGCTTGCTTCAATTCCCAGGTCGTTAAGCGACCACCTTGTAAAACTGGTCTCGTTTCACACGCATATGCATGTAAACGCACACCTTTCTCTTTTCCAATATAAAAGGGAGCTAATGCAGTTCCATATCTGGCAGTTGCGATACTTCCAGCATTACAGATTGTTAAAATATTATCGCCATCTTTAAAACATGTTAACGCATATTCCCCAATATTTCGGCACACCTCTTCATCTTCCTGCTGAATGCGAAGCGCTTCTTCTTCTAATGTTTTTTGTGCTTCTTTTATTGTAGTAATCTCTCGAATAGATTCTCTCATACGATCAATTGCCCAAAATAAATTTACTGCTGTCGGGCGTGACGTTCCTAAATAATTACAATCTCTATTAAACTTCTTTTGAAATTCTTCAATATGTACAATGTTATATTTTTTTGATGCAAGCGCTAAGCCAAATGCAGCTACAATTCCAATTGCAGGCGCTCCTCGTACTTCTAACATTACGATGCTTTTCCAAACCTCTTCAATAGTCGTCAATGTTTTGTATTCTGTGCTATGCGGCAATTTCGTTTGATTTAATACCGCAATTGCATCACCTTTCCAGCTTATAGATCTCGGAACAGTAACAATTGTACTCACGCTTTTACGCCCCCTGAAACTGTCTGTTGAAATAATGTTCGAAACAGTTGAATATCAGCACTTTTAGATTCATATTTTATTAGTTCTTTACCTAAGGATAGCGCTTGTTTCTTAGCTTGAATTCTTGTTTCTTTATTTTCTATTTCATCTAAATCTGCTACATGAGCTAAACCAATTGTTCTACGAATCAGTTCACATCCGGCAAATCCAACTGCATCAGTAAAGATATTTTGCAAAATAATTGGTAACCATTGTTTTTCTTTCGTATATGCTTCTACACCTTCTCCAATCCATAACTTTGTAAAAGTTTCTACAAAATAACTCCACGTCTTTTCTATATGGAAAAATAGTACACTTCTTTTCTCTTCTTCTCTAGATAAAGCATTTAATAATAGATTTGCAATAAATTGACCTATGTCAAATCCAAATGGGCCATATGTCGCAAATTCTGGATCAATCACTTTCGTTTCAGAAGGTGACGAAAAAATACTACCAGTATGTAAATCACCATGAATAAGAGTTTCTTTTCTTGTTAAGAACTTATATTTATATTGTGCTACTTTTAGTTTTAAAGTTTTATCACTCCAAAGTTCATCAACCACGAGCTGTAAATCTGGCTCATAATCATTTGTATCATAATGTCCAAACGGATCTGTAAACACTAAATCCTCTGTAATTTTACAAAGGTCCGGATTTACAAAGGTACCTTCTAGTACCCTCTTCTCTTCTGACTGTAAACCAAAATCTGAAGTGTAAAATAAAACATGTGCTAGAAAACGGCCGATATGCTGGGATAAAAGCGGATATTCTTCTCCGTCTATTAATCCTTTTCTTGTAATTGTTAGTCTTGATAAGTCTTCTATTACCGTTATCGCTAACTCTTCATCATGACTGTACACTACTGGAACATAATCCGGTACATACTGCGCAAAAATTTGTAATGCCTTGCTTTCAATCGTTGCTCTTTTTATAGACAATGGCCAGCTTTCACCAACTACTTTCGCATAAGGCAGTGCTTGTTTTATTATAATCGATTTCTCTCCATCATCTAATTTGAACACGTAATTTAAGTTTCCGTCTCCAATTTCATGACAAACGACATTTGCCTTCGCTTCAAAGTAGCCATGATCTTTCGCATATTGTACAGCTGTTATTTCTGTTAATGAATAATATCCCATCTTCTTCTCCCCCTTTTTAAATTCAGAGGTTTTTCTAACATAGAAAAACCTCTTTCCACTAAGAAAGAGGTTTGAAGTTTATCTTCTCCTATCTATAAAACTTAAATTGCCTAAAAGCGCAACAAACAGCTATATTACGCTGCTTTGTGCTTTACCTAATTTTATAAATGGCAACACTTTTCTGGTTATTTGTGACCAATTTGTTACCTCAAAAATTCAAAATAAAACTAACAAAAATAAAAGAGCACAACGTGTTAATAAAGTGGTGGAACACTTTATTAACCGTCCGCCTACTATCGCTAGGCAAACACTTGCTGTAACTCTTTATGTACCCCATTTTACCGTACATAAGGGCTCCTAGCAACAGTTTGCTTACATTTGGCATTCTGTTGCTTTTTTGTTTACACAAAGGAGCCTAATTATGAAGAAACGTATTGATGTCATAGCTCAAAAAGAATCCTATCACAATTTATCCACATTTACTGATGTGGAAGAAGTAAACAAAGTAGTTAGAACATATAGAGACGTCATTCGAACGTCTGTTACACGTGCCGATGTACAAGCTAAGCTACTTACATTATTGGATATTTTAAAGCGCCACAGCTGCAAATATGCAGGGGTTAGTTTCCTATGCAAAAATTCAATTGCTGACATGATGGAAGTTTCCTATAAAACTGTACAACGTCTCATGAAGAAACTTGTGGATTTAGGAATGGTGAATCAAGTAGCAATGAAACGTAAAAAAGATATGCGTCAAACTGCCAATGCGATTATCATTCAACCAATTGTGGAAGAATTGTCCGACAAGGCCCTTACCGAAATGACTGAAAAGTGTCCTACCAAGAAAACAAATACTAGTTCTTTAAAACAAAATATAAAAGATATACATATACGTAAAGAGGATGATATGCAATCTCATGTAAATGATAAAGATTTCATCGATTACCGTGTACCGCAATCTATGCGTATGAAATTACAAACTGCTTTTGACCCTAAAATAATTAATGAATCATTCCAAAATGCCAGAAACATTGCGAAGAAAGCTGCTAAGAAATTTAATTTACTAGCGGATACCGATGTATTTCACAATCTTCTTGCGAATGCTTCCGTTGCTTTGTATGCTAAAGCACAGAAATTTGAGCATAACGGTACTTTGATGAAAAATCCAATTGGTTATTTTACAGGTACGTTCAAACAGATGGTCTATGATTACATCGATAGTTTTAGAGACATACATACTATTGCAAAGCGTAAAACAGAGGCATGCTCAAGTGGTCTATATTATAATTGGCTAGAAGAAGACCGTTCCAATGTACCCTCCACAAATCCAATAAACAATTCGCTTCTACCAGGTGTATTTGATAGAATATCTGCAGAAGAAACTGATGAGATGGGGTTATATTAAAATACCTATGGTGCTACGGTTCTGTATTACATTCGTAGCGGTTAGGAGAGTAAATGCGGAGGAATGCGAATGAACAAAGGCACCTAACTTTCATGGCTAGGTACCTCCACTACAATTGCTAATTTATTTCCTCACACAAAAATAAACGAATTATTTATGACCTTTTTTCAACTTAAAATCGTCAATTGCTTTTTTTATAAATTGATAAGTTTGTGGCGCATTCTGTTTCAAGTATTCAACGTCCGTAAAAAAGAATTTAACAGCTTCAGCAAAATGCTCAAACGAATTAGTAGCTCCATATTCTCCTAAATTCCAACGCTCTTGATAAAATATGTTTTTATATTCTTCTAGTCCCGCAATCCCTACGTTAACATCATGATCTCTCATATCACCGCGTTCTTGATGTAACGCGTGATCTAATACATGACCAAATTCATGGTGTAACGATCCATAGGGTATACGATTAGCACTAACAGTTAAAAATACATTTCTGGTATCTTCATCGTATAATCCATATGTTGCAGAGTGTTCTTGAACATCTTCATCACTACTAATAGACATATCTGTAAAAGTTAATGCCCCTTTTTGCTCAGCCATAAATTCTAATAAATGCTTTAAAACCTCATTATCCATTGTCTTCTTTAGATCGTTTAAAAATTTAGGTATTAATGCCGAATTCCAAGACGCATACTGTGCTGTCAAATCCAAATCAATATATTTTTTATCTTTTGGAAGATTGTATTCAGATATCAAATATTGATTCAATTCCACTGCTTTTTTTTGAATCTTTTTATCTATCTTATCTTTAGATACTAACTTAGATTTTTCACGAATGTACTCTTTCCCGTTTATAGTCACAATCTTCATATCAGTAATTTCTCTACCCATATTTCTTGAAATAACCATAGTGTCCTCATCTAAAGGAATTATTCTTTGACCCTTTTCTAATTTAATAGTTCTTTTGATTATAGAATTAGAATCATTACTTTCCCTTCTTTTTACAACTAAATAATCGCTATGTATTCCGTGTGTAGTTTTTTTAATAAATGTAGCACCTTTTTCTCGATCAATGGTATTTGGATTTTCGGAACTTCTTAAAAAAGATAGGTCATAATCGTAATCCTGCTGAATGTCAGAGTATACCTCTATTGACTTTTCTATCTTAATTGCCTTCTTTTCAAATATTTCATCTATATCTTTTATATTCTTTTTATAACTATCTTTATTTCGTACCTCTTTATCTTGGTTAATTTCGGGAAACTTATCAAAATCTCCCCCCACTCGTCTGAGAGCTTTATTAATATCATAATAGCTATTATCATTACTTAAATCATCAATCAACGGTGTCTTAAGATTTTCTAATAATATTGATTCCCTATCAGTCAGGATTTTATTAAATTTTATTCTTTGTTCATTCCATTTCTTATTCTCTTTTTCTTCTTTTTCTTTCGTTTTTTTATCTTTTTCAAACTCCTTATTAGCCCTCGGAAAAGCCTCTAAAGAAATACCATAATCTTTATTTATATTTGATTCTGTTTCTACCTCCATTGCATATGAAATAGAGGATACCCCAAAAATAAAACCAGTAATCGCTATCGCTGATATATGTTTCATTCTTTTAAAATTCATAAACCTCCACGTCCTTCTATCAATAAAATTCTTACTTTCAACAAACAAAACACTCTTATTCCAAATCTTATAACTTTATATAGGAATAAGAGTATTTACTATTGCACGATTCAAATTACAAATATTCACTTTAAATCAATATATAAAATCGATACATTTATTCTGTTTAAAATATCTACTACAGCTCAATTAGCATAACTTTATTGAAATACACATTTGATTTGCCTGTTGACAAAATTCCAATACTATTTTCTTCTCCCACGTCATTAGGTGTTTTAAAATACCATTTTACATATCTATATTCATTTGTAAGCGCCACAGGCCCACTGCCAATTAATTTAGGACCTGCAAATTCAAATTCTCCAGAGTGCCCATCTGTTTTCACATAGGCACCTATCATATATACCGTGTTTGGTTTTAGCCCTTGAACTTTAGTATACGCAAGACCTGTTGTTATCCCTATTTTCCCTTGCTCTTTTTCATCTTGAGTTTTAAATCCCACACCTTTCCAATCACGGACCAAAGGACTACAATTTTCGAATAACCCACGTTTTTTCACAATTATTTTCATACCACGATGTAACTTAATATTATATATACTTTTATGCTCCATCTGTTTCATTTGATTTGCTATTTCTATTCCAGTTTTTTTATCATAAATGAAATTCACATTCGATTCATCCAATGACATATCTTTATAAAATAGTTTTCCCTCTTTGATGTTAGTACCGAATGCTTTTTGAACTGCCTCTCCAAAAGTAATCTCAGGCGTGTTACTTTCTGGATCCTCAAAATCCTTTGCTGCTACTTTCCGCTCTAATGTCTCTGTACCTGTATCTAAAATAAGAGTACTCGTTAATGATTCAATACGAGACATATAGTCCTTCCAATGATTATTATCTGTATGCATACTCCCACTACTTGTTACTTCTGCAAAGTTTCCATTTACCTGCGTAGTATCTAGTTTAATTTTTTCACCATTCTCTATTTGTTTTAATTGCTGAAAATTAATCGGAATTAACTTTGCACTAAATTGATCCATCGTATTTAGGGCAATCGGAGAATGTCCCTTTTTAGGATAGAATTCACCCGGTGCTAGATTATTTCCAATTTGATTATCTTGAGCACGAATGGTCGCTAACGTATCTTTTCCTAATAAGAAATTTGTAGTAGGTTGAACATTATATATAGGGGCGGTGCCTGTATTATAGTAACGGACATTTGCATTTAAGAAAGCTGATTCCCCTTTATTGATATTCAGTCCCTCACTAATTGTCTTACTACCACTAATATCTACAGTTGCAGTCGTAGAAGAAGTATGCGAGACATCCATCCCTACATGACTGTTAACTCCAATATCAGTAAGCCCTGCAGATGCTCCAATAGATGCATTCATTCCCACTGTATCAGACTCTGTCTTACTATTAGAAACAGATAAAGACAACGACTTTCCCGATTCACTGGAAACATTTTCATTTGATGACAATATAACTTTCTCTAAATCTACTCCTACAATCGGAACGGCCGCTACAAGTGGATCTCTTGCTTCACTTTTAATCGCTTGATCAAACGCACCACTAGCTTTTTCAAAATCTGTATATGGATCTCCAGCTGTATGTGCACGATAAGGATCAGATACATATTTTTTATACCCTTTTTCTGCATCTCCCTCTTCCCACTTTACAGCTTTATTTTTCTTAACAGTATAACCTTCTACCTCCCAAATATCTGGGATACTATCATCATCTGTATCTACTGTTTCATCTTCTACAATCTCAGTAATACTGCGTGTTAAAAGCTGCCTCTCCTTTTTTTCTCGGTGTGTTTCCTTCCCATCATTATTCCTATTTGGAAGGGGATGTAATAAATTTCGTTCCGGAATAATCTCCTTTTCCCCACCATTTTTAGACCAGAATAATTGTAGATTAAGTAGATCTGTTTCCTTTTTTGAATCTGTATTCTTATATTCCATTTGAACTCTATATTGTTTACCTTTTTCCAATGTCACCTTTTGTTGCAGATCTACATTCTGAATAATTTCTTTTCCATCAATTTGCAATTGAATGTTCTGGTCATCCGATGTAGAAAATATATATTCCCCACTTTCTGTAGGTTGAATAATTCCTTTCCACCTAGCAGATTTGACCTGTTGTTCCCCCGAAGGAAGTACATCCTTCATTTCCTCTGTTTTCAATAAAATATCGCTATTTTTTTCATGAGATACCATCAGTAATTGTTTAAAATTATCATCTTTAAAATACTGACCTATTAGTCCATGAATCTCTACCTTATTGAATTTTTTCTCCATAGATACAACAGGCTTTTTATCATTTTCTCCCTCTGCATGAGCGGTACCAGTGCATACTAAAAGTTGCCCCATTAATGCCGTCGTTGTCAAACACTTCCATACCTTATGTACTTTCATTTTGCATTCCTTCTTTCTAAGCAATACATTCTATCCAAGTCACTGTCTCCCCCAAAAAATTATATCCAACATTCCCCTCTCTTTTTTCTCTCGTAATCTATAACCCTTGTATGATTACTCTTATATATAAGTCCTCTTTAAAAATTCACCATGCCTAAATTCATTTGGATGTAAGTCCTAACGATTTATTGGATGTTTTAAACATCATATGGTGATGTCGAAAATATAAGTGGGACTTATATATATCAGCACTTGGAGTTGAATGCATTTGCATAATTCTCATAAACCCAATAAACATAATATGTTTATCGGGTTTACTTTAGCTTCTTGATTTTATCATATTTCGATTTTTTTACAACCATTATTTCCAAATACACATGACAATCGCATGAAAAATATAGTCTTATTCCAGGTAGATATATGCGTTAATTTTTACATATTTAGTATAGATGGTAAAAATTTGTGAAATGCCATAGATAATAAAACTCGTTTTTGCCGCATACTTGTTACTTTCTTACGAGTATTTGGTGTCCATTTTTTCAAAATGGCTAAAGCGATTTTTCTCAATACATTTAAGTTCATTGCTGCCGTTTTGTTCAGCACTTTATGACTATCTTCTTTAAAAAGTACATCCAAATACCAATGCATCACCTCTATATCCCAGTGCCCTCGTACAGCCTTAGCAAATAAAGTAGCGTCTGTCTGTAAACTAGAGATATAATAGCGTCTTTCGACGCGGATTTCGTCATCTTTTTCTATGATTTTTCCACCATACCAATACTTTTGACATCTTTCCATTTTGCCTTTACTTCCAACCAAGAAATATCATCCGTTTGATAGTAAAAACGTTTTTCAATCTGGCTGTGGCTTTTTTCAATCGTGCATATATAGCCTTTTTTTAGTTGTTTCATTCCCTCTAAAAAAGGAGCATGACAGAAGTAATCCGTTATATATATTGATAAAGTAGTTTATGATTTTCTTTTATTGCTAACACATAATCCGCCTTTTTTTGGATGATGTCAGAGGCAATATCTATTTGTGTTCCCATCGCATCTAGCGTTACAATCATCTTCTCCAGATGGAGCGTATCCAATAATTTAGGAATCGCTGTAATTTCATTTGACTTGTCATTGACAGTCACTTGCCCAAAGCGTACTCCATCTGCTTTTGACCAAGCGGAAAGAATATGATTTGCTTTTTGATCTTTTGACGCATTACCGCGCATTGTTTTCCCATCAATATTGATAATTTTATTTATAGTGGCATCATTGCTTTGTATAAAAAACTGATTCCACTTTGTTTGCAGCTCATAAAGATATGCTGGATCGACTAATTGTAAGACACGACCAATCGTATCATGAGAAGGCATACCATTTGGAAAAGAAAGATATTTTGCTAATGTTTCTGCATGGCATTCACCAAAAAATTCAATATCGACCAGTGTGTCTGCACCCGCAAGGGTGGCAATCAGGACAAGCCCAATTACATCCTGTAACGTATGCTTTACTTTATGTTGTTGTCTTGGGTCTTCTATTTGAATTGTCTCCATAAAATGTTTCATGATTCCATCTATCCTTACACTTTTCTTTAAGAATAGCGCGTATATAACATCCACTCAATATTTTTTCATGCGATTGTCCTGCCAAATACACTCCTCACCAGATATATACTGGTTCGCTAAATTCCTTAAAAACATTCAAAAGAAACACTTATCACATTTCTAACCTTTTAACCGCTATACCACCGTCACATACACTTCACTAGCGGTCATATAAAACACTTTTCCCTTCGAATTATCCACTTTATACTGCGGTGAACCATCCACCATTATTTTCTCCTCAATTGTAAATCCGTATCCTGCATCCACGGTACCCGCTACATTCTTAGCCTTCCAAGAAGGTTTGGCATAAAAACGGAGATCATTCACTTTTGATATCACTCGTTTCCCTTTTACTGCGTCTATCCTGCTATTCTTTTCATAACAGATGTAATCTGGATTGTATTGAATCCATTGCTCGCCGCCAAGATGTAACCAACCATCCTTTTCAGCCCATACCATATACGCTTCTGGTTTATTTAACTGACGAATGACAGGATAGTCCCTACCCGGTCCCTTACGTAAATTGACGTTGTATCCGTTTATATAGGCGATACCACCCGTTACAGCACCTTCATTTTGCATGGACTGTTTCGCTTGTACAGATGCTTCTACACTATGGCCCTTGTATGCTTGCTGCACATCACTTCTGAATTGCGCTTCCGTTACACCATGGCTACGTAAATACGCAAGTGGATCTGTGTGCGTTGTACCACCTAAATATTTCCTCACATCGTTATGCATCCACAATCCTTTTTCAACTGTCAGATTGTTCTTCTTCAAAATACTAGCCAGTAATCGGACATACTTTTCATAACTACGTGTAAACTTGTTATAGTCCGCTGTCTCACATAATTCTACATGAACAAATCGTTGATTTGCTGTCGGTCCCGCTCCATACGCCATATATTTGGTATCCGCAATTTGAATGGTTTCATTCCAATCTACTGCGTAATGAACGAATGCATTCCTCCAGGTACGAGTCTCATAACGTTGAATATTAATGGCGGGTGCTTCAGGTGTTGCTGTACTGTGGGCGACCACTCCTTCATATGCACCTACACCGCCCCTGTATGGTGTTTTTGGTAAATCAGGTATCAGCAGTATTCTATCGGCAAACACACTCGTCGAAAACAAAAAGAAGACGCCTAACCAGGCGCCTATTCTCATGATTTGTTTAATTGCTTTTTTCATTACGCTTCCCCACTCCCCAGAATTTTTTGTTTAATTTCTGATACATCCTTCGATAAATCTCCAAATGCCTCTGCTTGCTTTGTAATCACTTCCTGATTTTTCTCAATTACTTTTTGATACTGCATTTCCCGCTGTTCATTCTTTTTTTGCGTCGTGAACAGCATCCACACAAATAACGCTGCGAATGCTCCCTGTTGAATCATGGAATTGAAGATTTGTTCCTCCACTGTGTTCACCTCATTTCAAATAAAAGAACCTGGGAATCCAGGCTCTCGATTGTTACAACATAAAATTCGCTACAATATGGACGGTTTGTCCACTTTGCACACCGTTCACAAATAGTCCACCACCGCTTTGAACGGTAACCTCACAAATGGCAGGTTCATTTCCATACACTAATGCTGGAAACGCAATATTTTGTATGGGTCGAAAACCACTCGGTAACGTTGCAAATACTTGTACATTTTTTGCATGCTGAACAGAACCGATGACAGAAACTTGTTTCCCCGTTCGTT
>NZ_QJTG01000041.1:0-26030 GCF_003217275.1 Bacillus sp. 196mf | reverse complement strand
GCTACTGGACCTCAAGGTACTCAAGGTAACACAGGTGCTACTGGTGCCACTGGACCTCAAGGCGTTCAAGGTAACACAGGTGCTACCGGCGCTACTGGACCTCAAGGTGCTCAAGGTAACACAGGTGCTACTGGTGCTACTGGACCTCAAGGTGTTCAAGGTAACACAGGTGCTACTGGCGCTACTGGTATAGGAGTTACCGGACCTACTGGACCTTCTGGTGGACCTACCGGACCTACTGGGCCAACTGGACCTAGCTTCCCTATAGCAACAATTGTTGTAACAAACAATATTCAGCAAACAGTACTGCAATTTAATAACTTTATTTTTAGTACTGCAATTAACGTAAACAATATTATCTTCAACGGCACAGATACAGTTACTGTTATTAACGGTGGTATTTATGTAATTAGCGTATCCATTTCTACAACTGCGCCAGGATGCGCTCCACTCGGAGTAGGAATTTCAATTAATGGAGCAGTCGCAACTGATAATTTCTCTTCAAATTTAATAGGCGACTCACTTTCATTTACTACAATCGAAACATTAGCAGCTGGTGCAAGAATTTCTGTTCAATCTACTCTTAATGAGATTACGATCCCTGCGACAGGAAATACTAACATCCGCCTTACTGTATTTAGAATCGCTTAAATTTCATCATAGATTGTTTATGACAAATAAAAAAAGAGCGAGGAAACTCGCTCTTTTTTTGTTATGTACAATAATTCATTACTATTCTAATTCAATTGAAACATTTTTTTGTGGTACAAATGTAGAAATTGCATGTTTATAAATAAGCTGTTGCTTACCTTCTGTTTCCAGCAGGACTGTAAAATTATCAAATCCTTTAATTAGTCCACGAAGCTGGAAACCATTTAATAAGTACAGCGTAACAAACGTATTTTCTTTACGGAGTTGATTTAAAAACTGATCTTGAATATTGATTGATTGCTTCATGTCGAATCCTCCTCTTTTTCTCTACTTACTATTATTCGACTTTACTTGTAACTTTCCTTCTATGTATCGTAAAATTTCTGACGTTTTTTCACCGTCTGTAACATCAAACCACGTGACATCCATTTTATTACGGAACCACGTTAATTGACGCTTTGCATAACGACGCGAATTCGTCTTTAATTGTGATACCGCATCTTCTAAAGGGGCTCGATTCTCAAAATAATCATAGATTTCTTTATATCCAATCGCTTGAATAGATTGACAATCTCGTATCCCTCTATTATACAGACCTTCTACTTCCTCTAATAGGCCTTGTTCCATCATCAAATCCACTCGTAAGTTAATGCGATCGTATAGCATTTCTCGATCCATTGTCAAGCCAATTAATGAAACATCATAGAGTAACTCTTTTTCTTGTTTTTCAATTTGGTCACTCATTTTTTCACCCGTCGTGTGGAAAATTTCTAACGCCCGAATGACACGTCGTACATTATTTGCATGAATACGCTCCGCACTTTCCGGATCTACTTCTTGCAATTTTTTATGTACATATTCCACACCGCGTTCTAAAGCTAACTTTTCCATTTGCTCTCGGTATATCACATCACCAGCATCATCTGTAAACTGATAATCGAATAAAACAGATTGTATATAAAGACCGGTCCCACCAACTATAATTGGTAATTTACCACGTTCTGTAATTTCTCGAATATGTTTGCGAACACGTTCTTGAAATTCCGCGACAGAAAATGAATCTTCCGGATTTTTTATATCGACCATATAATGTGGAATTCCGTCCATCTCTGCTTGTGTTACCTTTGCAGTTCCAATATCCATCGTTCGATAGATTTGCATGGAATCACCACTAATAATTTCACCGTTCAACGCTTTGGCAAGATCGATACTTAACTTCGTCTTTCCAACAGCTGTTGGTCCAATGATGACAGCAACTTTTTCACGTTGCACTTCTCCCATAGCATTCAACTCTCTTTATGTAATATACTCCATCTATTGATTATACCCAATCTTACCAATTTTAACGGCATGATTGCAAGTTCTTTCATTTCGGTACATGAAATTACATATAAAAAAGAACATAGTTTGTCCAATCCTGCATATACATGATAAAAATAGTTTCGAGAGGATGAGTTAACTATGAAACAATCCACCATCAATTTTTCATCTTTGACAAAAGACCTCATTTTAGCTACTTCTACAAAAGAACAAAATTGTTCACAAGAGGAATTATACTTCGCCCTAAATTGTTTACTACGGGCTTTTCATTCTACTCTCCATGAAACAACATCACATCCAGAAAATAAAAATACAGAATATATACAAACACAATTTTGCAGTGCATATAAAATTATTACAGGTAAAACTATTTATCCCTTTCAATAATCCATAAAAAGCGGCTGCTTACATAATTTCAAGCAACCGCTTTTTATATTAATATCGATAACCTATTGTATAACTTTCACTTTTACAGATTTGCGCCCCCAGCTATTAGCACTACCATCTGAACCGACTAATACATCAATACGATTTCCTTTAATCGCACCACCAGTGTCTCCAGCAATCGCTTCTCCATATCCTTCTACCCATACTTTTGATCCAAGCGGAATTACTTTCGGATCAACAGCAATTACTTTCATATTTGGATTTGCTGTTAAATCATGCCCCATTGCAGTTAATACACGACCACCATACGAACCATTCTCACTCGGATCTGCTGTATATGCCGTCGCTTCTACTGTAATTTCACGACCACCAGTAGGCGCACTTGTTTCAGTAGATTTCGCAACTGGTTTTGCAGCCGGCTTTTCTTTTACCACAGGTTTACTTGATTCTACATTCTTAATAGAATCGTTACTCTTAACATACTCTTTATTCTTAACTGCTGTATTATTTTTAACCGGCGCTTCTTCTTGAACTACAACCTCTTTCTTTTCAATTACAGGTGCCGTTCCTGTTAAAAATGGCACGTGAACATATCCGACTTTTCCATTGTAGTCGAATTGTAACCATTCATTTTGAACTTGATTCGTCGTTTCAATCACATCATTTTTATTAAGTTTACCTAAAATTTCAGAATCAGTATTCGCTCCAGCACGAACATTTAATACGCCCGCCGTTACATAATATGTGCTCTTTGTAAAATCAGCACTTACAAACGCTTCCTTACCGTTTAACTTAATTTTTGTCCATCCATTCTCTGTATTTATAACATCTAGTGTATTCCCACTTAACACTTTACCTACAAGCTTTGACTCTACATTTGGGTTTTCTCTAACATTTAATACGTCTGTTGTTACAATTGTTTCCGCTTTAGCAGAACCCGCAAAAATCCCAAGACCAAAAACTGCTGCTGTTGCTATACTTAATAATTTTTTCATGAATAGCCTCCATTTGCTTTGTTTTCGTATTTTCATTATAGCAACAGATTTTTAGAATTTTTAGAAATCACACAATTACAAAGCATTCGTAATATACAATTAACGAGTTGTAACATAAATTTCCATATTAATAAAATGTATTTCTCATACAATCTCCAGTGGTTTTCATATATTTTTCATATATTTTTCATATATTTTTCATATACGAGCACAAGAACTTTTTTCCAGAAAAAATTACAGTGTTACTTTTTTGTTACAAAAAATTCACAATTCGTTACATCTTTTACCAAAAACATCAATATTCCATTGTTAACTTATTTTTTGTAATAAAAAGAGAGCAGCTACTAAAAGCTACTCTCTTTTTATTTGTTATTGAACTTTCTTTTTCCAAACACCTAGCATAATAGCCGAGACAATCGTTCCAATTAATATAGAGAAAATATATAGTAACGGTTTATTTACTAACGCTATTACAAATAATCCACCATGCGGTGCCGGTAATGTAATTTGGAATAACATAGATAACGCACCTGCAATACTTGAACCAACAACACAACTTACGATTACTCGAACCGGATCTGCAGCTGCAAACGGAATCGCACCTTCTGTAATGAACGATGCTCCCATAATATAATTTGTTAAACCAGATTTACGTTCCGCTTCTGTAAACTTTGATTTAAAGAATGTAGTTGCGAATGCAATCGCAAGTGGCGGTACCATACCACCAGCCATAACTGCTGAGTGCACTCCAAAATTTTGTGCTTCTATTGCAGCAATACCAAACGTAAATGCCGCTTTATTAATTGGACCACCCATATCAATCGCCATCATACCACCTAAAATAAGACCTAGTAATATAGCATTCGTACCATTTAAACCATTTAACCACCCTGTCAACATTTCATTTAATGCTACTACAGGCGGAATTACTACTTTTTGCATTACAACTCCTGTAATCAATAATCCAAAGACTGGATATAACAATACAGGTTTAATTCCTTCTAATTGTACTGGTAGTCCTGAAAATAATCTTTTCAACCCTAAAACAACATATCCAGCTAAGAAACCAGCAATTAATCCACCTAAAAATCCAGCATTCGCATTCGCCGCTAAAAACCCACCTACAACACCAGGCATAAAACCAGGACGATCAGCAATAGAGCTTGCAATAAATCCAGCTAAAATTGGTACAAGGAATAAAAACGCACCTGTTTTTCCTCCACCAATTGACATGAACAATTCAGCTAAAGGACCTTCCGCCTTTATACCACCAAACGAAAATGCTAGCGCTATTAAAATCCCGCCACCAACAACGAATGGAAGCATATTACTTACACCGCTCATTAAATGCTTATAAATTCCTAATCCTTTTTCTCTCTCAATACTTTCTGATTTCCCGTCCTCTTTTACACCTTTAAAGATTGGTGCATCTTGTTTGACAGCTCGATTTAGCAATTTTTCCGTTTTTCGAATCCCATCAGCAACTGGCACTTGAATGACATGTTTACCAGCAAAACGATTCATTTCTACTTGTTTATCTGCCGCAACAATAATAGCTGTTGCACGTTCAATATCCTCTTTCGTTAAACCGTTTTTAATACCTGTTGATCCGTTTGTTTCAACTTTAATCGCTATCCCTAACTCTGCCGCTTTTGCTTTTAAGCTATCCACCGCCATATATGTGTGAGCGATTCCAGTTGGGCAAGCTGTAACAGCAAGTACGTACGGTTCATTTCCTTCTGGTTGTGCAACTTCAATCTCTTCTTCTTTTTCATTCTCTTTTTCATCAAATAGTTGAAGAAGCTCACTTTCATCCTTCGCTTCTAATAGTTGCTTGCGAAATCCTTCATCCATTAATAATGTCGATAAACGAGACAACGTTTCTAAATGAGTATTATTCGCTCCTTCACTTGCAGCAATCATAAAGAATAAGTATGCCGGTTGTCCATCAAGCGACTCATAATTGATACCGCTTACACTTCTACCAAAACAAATCGATGGTTGTTTAACAGCCTTTGTCTTCGCATGAGGTATTGCAATACCTTCCCCTATTCCAGTCGTACTTTGGGACTCCCGCTTTAAAATAGCTTCTTTAAATTCCGTTTTACTATTTAAACGATTTGCCCCGTTTAATTTCTCAACTAATTCATCTATGACAGCTTCTTTATTTGAAGCTGTCAAATCCATAATGACTGTATCCCTTTTTAATAGTTCTGTAATTTTCATATGTTGCTTCCCCCTATCGCTTAGCTACAATTACTTGCGACAATAATTCTTCTACTTTTTCCTTCTTACATAAATCAGCTGAAAATGCTGTTGCACTCCCTGTTGCAACGCCGTATTGAAATGCCTTTTCAATATCTTTTGTCTGTTCATATATGCCTACAAACCCTGCAACAAGAGAATCTCCGGCCCCAACTGAATTAATTACAACACCTTTTGGAACAGTCGCTTCATATATACCTTCTGCCGTAAATAATAAAGCTCCCTCTCCAGCCATCGATACGATAACGTGTTTTACACCTTGTTCAATTAATTTTCTTCCATAAGGTAAAACGTCCTCTACTGTTGAAAGCTCTACTCCAAACAACTCACCAAGTTCATGATGGTTTGGCTTAATTAAAAATGGCTTATTTTTAATTACATGTTGCAGTGCACTTCCACTTGCATCTACTACTACACGAATACCTTTTTCAGCTCCAAACGCAGCAATTGATTCGTAAAAAGTACTTGGAATAGAGATCGGTACACTCCCAGCGAGTACAACACAATCTCCAGGTTGCATACTCTCAATTTTTTTCATTAACTGTTCGAACTGCTCTTTTGTTACAATAGGACCTTGGCCATTTAATTCTGTTTCTTCTTTCCCTTTTATTTTCACATTAATGCGAGTATCTTCATCTACTTGGACGAAGTTTGTTGTTACACCTTCGTCATGTAATACCTCTTTAATAAATTGACCAGTAAATCCACCAGTAAATCCAAGTGCTATATTTTTAACACCTAAACGCTGAAGAACACGAGAAACATTAATTCCTTTTCCTCCAGGAAACTTCATATCTTTCTCCGCTCGATTTATTGTTCCTAAATCAAAAGAAGGAACTTGCACTACATAATCAATAGATGGATTTAAAGTAACTGTATAGATCATTGTTTATCAGCCTCAATTACATTGGTTTGTTTTTTATATTTTTCTAAATCAATTTCTAAATGGTTTGTAATAATATTTGCATCTTCAACATTTGCAATTTTCGCAAACGCAACTTCTGAAAACTTACTTTCATCAATTAAGAAATATCCTTCGTTTGCTAATGTTAGTGCCATTTGTTTTAGGAGCGCTTCTTCTGGATCTGGCGTTGTAAAGCCAAGCTGTTCATGTACACCATTTGCACCTAAAAAACATTTATCAAAGCGATACTTCTGCATACTTTCCTGTGCCATAGCACCGATTAAAGCTTTCGTCCTACTCTTCATCATTCCGCCTAGTAAATACGCACGAATATTATTTTCAACTAAAGCTTCAATATGCATAAGTCCATTCGTAACGACAGTAACATCTTTATTGATTAAAAATGGAATCATTTCAAATGTTGTACTCCCTGCATCTAAATAAATACAATCACCTTGTTCAACAACGCTAGCCGCATAATTAGCAATTTGTTGTTTTATTTGAATGTTTTTGGATGATTTTTCAACCATCGTTGGTTCTTGCCCTTTTCCTGTTAAAACAGCGGCACCACCATGAACTCTTTTTAATAACCTTTGCTTTTCCAATTGTGCTAAATCACGGCGAATTGTCGACTCAGAGCTTTCTGTTCTTTCAACTAATTGCTGTAATTTTACAACTTTCTGTTCTTTTACAAGTTGCAATATCATTTGATGACGTTCAGGAGTTAACATTTTATTCACCTCTTCTTTGATTACAGTATAATGAAAACGGTCACAAAAATCAACCATAAACAATCAAAAATAATCACAAACATTCATAAACATTTATAAAAAGCAAAAAAAGAAACCTATTCGATCAAACAATCAAATAGGTTTCTTTTCTAAATTCACTTATAAAGAAGCTTTATATATACTTAGAACATCATCTTTATTTAATTTTTTAAAGTTACCAAATTCACCATACGCCATCGCTTTATTAGCCATTATATCAATTTCATTTTCTCCAATACCGTAATCAGCTAATGTTGCTGGCGCTTCAATCGAAGTCCAAAATTGACGCAGTGCCTCAATTCCTTCTAACGCCACTTCTTTATCTGTTTTTCCATCTGTTTCTATTTCAAATACACGAATAGCGAACTGTTTAAAACGGACTTACATTTTCATCTACGACATGCTTCATCCAGTTAGGGAATAGAATTGCTAAGCCGCCTCCATGCGGTATATCATGAACAGCAGAAACTGCATGTTCAATATTATGAGTTGCCCAGTCACCTCTTACTCCCATCGCTAAAATACCATTTAACGCCATCGTTCCGCAATATAAAATTGTTTCCCTATGCTCATAATTTTCTAAATCACTTAAAAGCTTGGGAGCTGTCTCAATTACTGTTTTTAAAACAGATTCACAATAACGATCTTGTAGTTCTGTATTCGTTCCATGATGGAAATATTGTTCTAATACATGTGACATAATATCTACCATACCATAAATCGTTTGATCTCTCGGCACAGATGCAGTATGAACTGGATCTAAAATTGAAAACTGCGGGAATGTAACTGGGCTTCCCCATCCATACTTTTCATTCGTTTCCCAATTTGTAATTACCGAGCCTGCATTCATTTCAGAACCTGTCGCAGCAAGAGTAAGTACAGTACCAAATGGTAATGCCTCACTAGCAAATGCTTTTTTCGTTACAATATCCCATACATCTCCATCATATTTACTACCAGCAGCAATCGCTTTCGTACAGTCGATTACACTTCCTCCACCAACTGCTAAAATAAATTCGACTCCATTATCTTTACAAATTTGAATCCCTTTCTTTACAGTTGATACACGAGGATTCGGTTCAACACCCGTCAATTCAAATACTTCTGCATTAATATCCTTTAAAATAGAAATCACATTATCATAAATACCGTTTCTTTTAATACTGCCTCCTCCATATACGAGAAGAACCTTCTTACCAAACTGTGGAATTTCAGTTTTTAACTGTTCTAATTGATCTTTACCGAAAATAAGTTTCGTTGGATTACGAAATACAAAATTTTGCATATTTCTTTACCATCCCTTCTATTTGAAAAGCAACTATACTTTTGTATACCATATTTTTTTCATTTCACAAAAAGATTTGCTTAACAAAAAAGCCCCAGCCTAAAGGCTGAGACTTTTATTGATAATAAGGTGAGATCATTAAGTACACAATAACACCAGATAAACTTACATATAACCAAATTGGCATTGTCCAACGTACAATTTTACGGTGACGTGTTAATTGATTTGTAAAACCAAATACAAGTGCAAACAATGCAAGTGGTACGATAATTGCTGCTAGGATAATATGTGTAATTAAAATGATGAAATACACATATTTAATGAATCCTTCTCCTCCAAAATGTGTTGCCGGTGCTAAGTAATGATACGATAAATACGACACACAAAATAGTAAAGTTGTCGTAAATGCTGCAAGGATGAAACCACGATGCATTTTCACATTCTTTTTAATAATAGAGAATAACGCTGCTAATAAAAATACGAACGTAAAGCTATTAAAAATCGCGTTTAACATTGGTAAAATCGTTACATCAAAATGTACTTCTCCTTCATAGCCAACAGGTCCAAAGAACAAAAATAAAATAATCGCATTTACAATTACAGAAAGCGTTATCACAATAGGAGCATAGCTTTTCTGATTTGTTGATTGATCCACCAAAATGGTCACTCCCTCTTCCTTCAAGTATGTATACGTAACCTCACTATTTTAACATATTATTCACAGTGTAAATGTGACAATAGTTTGACACAGCAAGACAAAACAAAGAAAAAAATCCTTCTTAATAAAACTTCTTAAGAAGGATTTTATCGCTTTATTATTCAAATAGCAACGCGATTAATTTTTGTTAAAAAATGTATCGCTATATGCTTGAAAAATTTCAGACACTTGATATCCCATTAATGAAATTGCTGTTAATGAAAAGAAACCAATCATAAGAAATCGAAACCACATATAAATCTCCTCCTTGTATTTAGCTTAAAAAACGTTAGCTACCTTACAAGTTGCGTGGCACTCTTCATCATCACTTTCCTTCTTCTTTACAATTGCTGTAATAAATCGAATCATAAAGAAAACTACAAAAGGAAATTGTTCGTAATTCACATTGGCATAGTTTAGCAACGGCTCGCGCTGCACATCGAACGGAGATGAGAAGGAATAGAACATACCTTGCTCTTCCATATATACAATTACAATTTTCATGCAAAATACTATTCCTAGAAACGAAACAATATCTTGCCATTCTGTCGTATATAACAGGTTATACAGCTCTAATACGTACTCTTCCATCATCATCCCCCCTTCCTTTTTTACCATTTTGCTCGCCTTCGTATAAAAAGTCAAGAAAAAAGTTTATATCCACTATGACAATAGTAATTACTTGTTTCTATGATTATATATGATTCTTTTATAGCAATGACTGGGTGTAACTCTCTTCGAAAATAAGAAAATTAGCATCGAACAGATTCCTCATTCTTACTTTTAGGATTCAAAACTGTGCTATTTTTATTTCTATTAAAAATAAAATAAGAAAGTATGATAAGAACTGTAACAAACATTGTTAAAAGTGCTTGTGAACGTAAAGTATCAATTGCGAACATCGCAACTAAAACTGCTATAATAGCAGCAATTGTAACATACGTTACATACGGAAAAAGCCACATTTTCACTTTCAAATTTTTTTGTTCTACTTTCCCCATTTTTTTACGCATCTTTAAATGCGAAACTGCAATAACGAGATAAACTAGTAACGCAATCCCGCCAGATGCATTCACTAAAAACAAAAAGACTTTATCTGGAGAAATGTAACTAAAAACAACTCCAATATAAGCGAAGAACGTTCCAAATAAAACCGCTCGAACAGGAACACCACTACTGTTCAATTTTAAAAATGACTTTGGCGCATCTCCTCTTTCTGCCATTGAAAAAAGCATTCTTGAATTTGTATATAAGCCTGAATTTAAGCAAGAAAGTACAGCTGTTAAAACGATAAAATTCATAATTTGTGCTGCCGCTAGTATTCCTATATGTTCAAGTACAGCTACAAATGGACTTTTTAATATGTTAGCTGAATTCCATGGCAGTAGCGTAACAACTACCGCTATAGACCCAATAAAAAATACAAGAATACGCCAAATCACACTGTTTGTTGCTGTTTTTACTGCTTTTACAGGTTCTGCAGATTCACCAGCTGCTACTGCTACAATCTCTGATCCCATAAATGAAAATATAACAACAGTAATTCCAAGCAAGACCGAACTTATACCGTTTGGCATAAACCCACCTTGTCCAATTAAATTCGAAGTGCCGGGTGCTTCTGTTCCTGGAACAAATCCTAAAATAACAGCAAGACCTAGACAAAGGAACAAAACAATACTTATTACTTTAATAAAAGAAAACCAATATTCAAACTCTCCAAATGATTTCACCGAAAAAACGTTCGTCAGCGTTAATAAAATTGTTAATATTAAACTTAATAACCATAGCGGTATTTGTGGAATCCAATATTGGATAATACCAGCACCTGCTGTGGCTTCTATTGCAATAACAATTACCCAGAAAAACCAGTATAACCAGCCTATTGTATAACCCGCCCATGGACCAATTGCTTCTCTTGCATACGTTGCAAATGAACCACTTGTCGGATTTACAGCTGCCATTTCTCCTAGCATTCTCATGACGAAAATGACTAGAAGTCCTGCTAATGCATATGAAACGATAGAACCAGGTCCTGCCGAATGTACAACGGCACCACTTCCAACAAACAAACCAGCCCCTATTACGCCGCCAATTGAGATCATTGTAATGTGGCGTATTTTGAGATCTTTCTTTAGATTTTTATCCAACTCTTGTACATCCCCTTCCAAACTAAATTTTGAAATTTATGTAAGAGTACTGTGCGAAAGATTTTGTTCTATACGTTAAAATATATCAAAATATTCTGATTTTAACAATTACAATTCAATCTCCTTCAAAAATTATTTCATTAGGTTTAATACTTTCCCACACACAATTGTTGAGAAAATTATAGTCCTCTTACAAAAGAAAGAATTTTCAGATATCATTAAATAAACAAGATTATACATCTAGACAACTTTTTGTATAGGAGTGTTGATATGTTAAACAAGTTCAAATTATTTTGTTGTATTTTAGTAATGTTCTTACTACTACCGCTATCCCCTTTCCAAACACAAGCAGCAAACAATTTAGGTTCAAAATTACTCGTTGGATACTGGCATAACTTTGATAACGGTACTGGCATTATTAAATTAAAAGACGTTTCACCAAAATGGGATGTAATCAATGTATCTTTTGGTGAAACTGGTGGTGATCGTTCCACTGTTGAATTTTCTCCTGTGTATGGTACAGATGCAGACTTCAAATCAGATATTTCTTATTTAAAAAGTAAAGGAAAGAAAGTAGTTCTTTCAATAGGAGGACAAAATGGAGTCGTTTTACTTCCTGACAATGCCGCTAAGCAACGTTTTATTAATTCCATACAATCTCTAATCGATAAATACGGTTTTGATGGAATAGATATTGACCTTGAATCAGGTATTTACTTAAACGGAAATGACATTAATTTCAAAAATCCAACTACTCCCCAAATCGTAAATCTTATATCAGCTATTCGAACAATCTCAGATCATTATGGTCCAGATTTTCTATTAAGCATGGCTCCTGAAACAGCTTATGTTCAAGGCGGTTATAGCGCATACGGAAGTATCTGGGGTGCATATTTACCAATTATTTACGGAGTGAAAGATAAACTAACATACATTCACGTTCAACACTACAACGCTGGTAGCGGGGTTGGAATGGACGGTAATAACTACAATCAAGGTACTGCAGACTACGAAGTCGCTATGGCAGATATGCTCTTACATGGTTTTCCTGTAGGTGGTAATCCAAATAACATTTTCCCAGCTCTTCGCTCAGATCAAGTTATGATTGGGCTTCCAGCAGCACCAGCGGCAGCTCCAAGTGGTGGATACATTTCGCCAACTGAAATGAAAAAAGCTTTAAATTATATCATTAAAGGAGTTCCGTTCGGAGGAAAGTATAAACTTTCTAACCAAAGTGGCTATCCTGCATTCCGCGGCCTAATGTCTTGGTCTATTAATTGGGATGCAAAAAACAACTTTGAATTCTCTAATAATTACAGAACATATTTTGATACTCTTCCCTTGCAAAAATAATAAAAAACAACAATAGGTTATAGGACCTATTGTTGTTTTCATTTACCGTAAATTACCATATCTCGTTCATCAAAATCAAATTGAGAATGATGATGTGGAATTGAATACATTAGTTACTATTTTGCTTCAATACAAAAACTGAAAGTTCAGGTACACTCCAAAATCTAACAGGCATCCTAGTAGTCCCAATGCCACGATTTACATATAAATATAACAGCTTACTCTTCCCCTCTACTTCATACATACCTTCAACATAATTCTCAGCTAGTTTGGTAGTAATTAATGGACCTACAAAAGGAATTTGGACTTGTCCTCCGTGACTATGTCCTGACAGTTGAAGATCCATTGGGTAACGATTTATTTTGGTTACAACATCCGGCTCATGTACTAATAACATGTTGAAATCATTTTGTTTCAAGTTTTTTAAAGTTGAATCTATTTGTGGCTTCCCTAATAGAAAATCATCTAAACCTGATATTGTAATATATTTGCCGTTTTCCACTTTAATTTTCTGCACTTCATTTACTAATACAGAAAAACCAGCTTCCTCCATATATTTTTTGTAAAATAAACTACCGCCCCCGCCCCTATCATGATTCCCAAACACAGCATATTTCCCTAAGGGCGCGTAAATTTTCTGCAAAATAGCCTTTGCTTCTTCTCTTTCCGCACTATAAGACCCAAATTTATCTATTAAATCTCCAGTAAAAACTACGATATCTGGATGTATTTCATTCATCTTCTCCACCAAATGTTCAAGTTGCTTCAATGTAAACTCTGGCCCTAAATGTACATCTGAAAACTGCAATATTTTTTTATTATTAAACTCTTTAGGAATTGTAGAAGCTTCTATTTCATTCCACGTAACTGTTACTAGTTTTCGTTCTATTTCTGTCGCATAATAATACAAACTTACTGGTATCATTAATATACTTATAAAACTAATAATAAATATCTTTATGATTGATTTTTTTCGTTCTTTTTTTACATGATTCGTATTCATGTTTTCACCTCTACAAACACTTTAAATCCTTATTGTTACATTCATGTGACAACATGAACAATGTTATCAATTTTTAATTCCCTCTCTATTCACTTTGACAATTTTATACAGAAGTCATAACATATTTTTATAATACATAGATTTTTGAAATTTTTTCTATTCATTCCATCATTTTATTACGGAGGGATTATTCATGTCTGTATTTACACCAGAAGAAATTACGGAACTTGCTGCGAATTCAGGAAGGAAAAAAGCTCATTTATCATTGCTCCCTATGCTAATTCTTGGTTTTTTTGGTGGTGCTTTTATCGCATTAGGGTATTTACTCGATATTCATGTTATTGGGACAATGCCAAAATATTGGGGATCATTTTCTAGTTTTCTAGGCGCTGCTGTATTCCCTGTTGGTCTTATTCTCGTTATTCTTGCAGGCGGTGAACTAGTAACTGGTAACATGATGACAGTTTCTATGGCCTGGCTCCAAAAGAAAATTACTTTATTTTATTTCATACGAAATTTAGTTATTGTTACATTTAGCAATTTCATAGGAGCTGTATTCGTAGCCTATTTTTTCGGTCATATCGTCGGCTTAACTGAAGGAGCTTTTTTAGCGAAAACTATTTCTATCGCTCAAGCGAAACTACAAGATACACCATTGCAAGCATTTATTTCTGCAATCGGATGTAATTGGCTCGTTTGTTTAGCTGTTTGGCTCAGTATGGGAAGTAAAGAATTTATCGGAAAGATTATCGGTATTTGGTTCCCAGTTATGACTTTTGTTGCAATTGGATTTCAACACGTTGTAGCCAATATGTTTGTCATCCCAGCTGCAATTTTTGCCGGTCATTTAACTTGGATCGAATATTTTCCAAACTTCATTTTTGTTTTCTTCGGAAATTTAGTAGGAGGTATGTTATTTGTAGCACTACCTTACTTCATATCTTATAATAAGAAACTACCTTCTCATCAAGAGAAGACTGAAATGAAGAACAAATCTCTGTCCGCTTAAATGGAATGTCTATAAAATGTCCTAAAAAATATTACAAATTTCATTTTTTTTGCGAATATATGTACGTACACTTGTTCTCGAATGTTTTATACGTTATAATAACAACTTAAATAGCATTATTTACATATGAGGTGAAAAACATGAACAAAACAGAATTAATTAAAAACGTAGCACAAAATGCTGAGATTTCTCAAAAAGAAGCTACTGTAGTTGTACAAACTGTAGTAGAATCAATCACTAACACTTTAGCTGCTGGTGAAAAAGTACAACTTATCGGATTCGGTACATTCGAAGTTCGTGAAAGAGCTGCTCGTACAGGCCGTAACCCACAAACTGGTGAAGAAATGCAAATCGCAGCTTCTAAAGTACCTGCTTTCAAAGCTGGTAAAGAACTAAAAGAAGCTGTAAAATAATGAAAAATATCCTTCTCATTTATGAGAAGGATATTTTTTTCATAACATAATTAATAAAAATCTGACCATTATGCTGTTTCTTTTGTTCCTTTATGCAAATAAAACCTTTACTTTCAAAGAAAGGTTTTGCTGTAATACTCGCTTCTGTATAGATTTCCCTATGCCCTAGGTTCACTGCTTCTTTTTCTAACTTCTGTAATATGGATGAGGCTATCCTTTTCCCTTGATAATATTTATGTGTAAATAAACGATCTACGTAATGATCCTCATTATAATCTCCAAATCCGACTATCACACCATTATGATCCGCTACATAACTAATATTCTTTTCTAAAGACTTTAACCAGCTTTCTCTATCTAGTCGATCTGGTGCCCATGCTTGTAGCTGTAACTCATTATAATCTTTTGCATTAACCGTATGAACTGTTTCATAGAACAATTGTAATACTTGATTTAAATCTTCTTTCTGAAATGTTCTAATTATAATATCTTTTAACATATATAAGTCTCCTTACCAAACTACCTCTTAACTTTTCTACTACATACGATTCAATAATTCTTCTTTATTATATCGTTTTAATTTCTATACGAACAAAAAAACAATACTTATTCAAAGTATTGTTCTTTAATTCTATTCAATTACTTAATGTAACTTTTTAAGATTTTAATTTAACTCTTTGTAATCGTAATGCATTTAATACAACGGATACAGAACTAAATGCCATCGCTGCTCCAGCAACCCAAGGGGCTAAGAAGCCTAATGCCGCAATTGGAATTCCTAACGCGTTATAAGCTAATGCCCAGAATAAATTTTGTTTAATATTTCTTATCGTCATTTTACTCATAAAGATCGCATCAGCAATACTATTTAAATCACCGCGGATTAACGTTATATCCGCTGCTTCCATCGCTACATCCGTTCCCGTTCCAATTGCCATACCAATGTTCGCTGTAGCAAGAGCAGGAGCATCATTTATCCCATCTCCAACCATCGCTACTTTCTTACCATTTGCTTGCAGTTTTTTCACTTCTTCTGCTTTTCCTTCTGGCAATACTTCTGCAATTACGTGATCAATACCAACTTGCTTTGCAATCGCCTGAGCAGTTTGTGTATTATCTCCTGTAATCATCACAACGTCTAGACCCATTTTTTTCAGTCTTGCGATAGCTGCTTTTGAAGTATCTTTCACAGTATCTGCAACGGCAACTATACCAGCATATTCTTTATCGATTGCAATAAGCATTGCTGTTTTTCCTTCTCGTTCTAGCTCTTCCATTGATTTTGAAACTTCTTCAATATCAATATTGAATTTCTTCATTAATCGACGTGTGCCAATTAATAATTGTTTTCCTTCTACGACTGATTCGATACCGAATCCAGGAATCGCTTCAAACGTCTCTGAACTTGGAATATCAATTTTCTTTTCTTTAATTCCTTCCACAATCGCTTCTGCAAGTGGGTGTTCAGAATTTTTTTCTGCCGCACCTACTAAACGTAGTATTTCTTCTTCATGGAATCCATCTGCTACAATTATATCTGTTAACACAGGCTTTCCGTTTGTCACAGTACCTGTTTTATCTAGAATAACTGTATCTAATCGGTGCGTTGCTTCTAAATGCTCTCCACCTTTAAATAAAATACCATACTCAGCCGATCTTCCTGATCCTGCCATAATAGATGTAGGCGTTGCAAGACCTAACGCACATGGACAAGCGATAACAAGTACTGCTATCATTTTCTCAAGTGCTCCGCCAAAATCACCAGGTGTAACAAATATCATCCATACTGCAAATGTGATAATGGCAATCACAACTACAACCGGTACAAAAATACCTGAAATTTGATCCGCTACCCTTTGAATAGGAGCTTTTGAACCTTGTGCCTCTTCTACTACTTTAATGATTTGAGCTAATGCAGTATCTCTGCCTACTTTAGTTGCTTTCACTTTTAAAAAACCATTTTTATTTATTGTCGAACCTATTACTACATCCCCAATTGACTTATCAACAGGAATACTTTCACCCGTTAACATCGATTCATCAATCGCTGATTTTCCTTCTACAATCTCACCATCTACTGGTATTTTTTCACCAGGCTTTACATAGACGATATCACCAGCTACTACTTCTTCAATCAAAATTTTTATTTCTGTTCCATCTCGCACAACTGTAGCTGTCTTCGCTTGTAAACCCATCAATTTTTTAATTGCTTCTGATGAGCGCCCTTTTGCTTTCGCTTCAAATAATTTACCTAAAATAATTAATGTAATAAGTACCGCACTCGTTTCAAAATATAAATCTGTCATATGTTCCGAAGAACCAATAGATTGAATACTTAAATATACACTATAAAAATACGCGGCCGACGTTCCAAGTGCCACGAGAACATCCATATTAGCACTTTTATTGCGTAACGCTTTATAAGCCCCAACATAAAACTGTCCACCAATGATAAATTGAACAGGAGTTGCAAGTGCTAGTTGCACCCAAGGGTTCATTAACATATCTGGTAAATAAATAAATGACGTAAATGAGAAATGACTAACCATTGCCCATAATAATGGGAAAGATAAAATAAACGAAATAATAAACTTCTTCTTTTGTCTTTCAATTTCTTGTAATCGATGATCAGTTGATGCATCTTGATCATCTGGTTTCACTTCTAATTTATATCCTAGCTTCGTAATCGCGCTCTTCATTTCATTTACATTAACTTCATCAGGGTTAAAGTCTACTGTGGCTGATTCTAAAGCAAAATTTACTGTCGCCTTGTTCACACCATCTAACTTATTTAAACGCTTTTCAACTCTATTTGCACATGCTGCACATGTCATTCCTGAAACAGTAAATTCAGCTTTATCACTTACAATTCCATATCCTAATGATTCAACTTTTTCTTTAAATTGTTGCGGATTTGTTTTAGTTGGATCGTACATTATTTTTGTTTTTTCAAGCGCAAAATTTACATTTGCCTCATGAACACCTTCTACTTTTTTTAGACCTTTTTCAATTCTATTTGCACATGCCGCACATGTCATTCCTGATATTTGAAGATTGGCCTCTTTTTTTTCATTCATGTCTCTCACCTCTATATACCCTTATGAGGTATAATTATTAGCAAAATAAATCGTACTTCATTTAAAGTACGATTTATTTCCATATCTAAAAATAATTATTGAACATCGTATCCTTGATCTTCGATTACAGCAACGATATCTTTTAATGTTACAGCAGACGAGTCGATAGTAACTTCAACAGTTCCTTCTGCTAATTGAACCTTCACTTGTTCAACACCGTTTAGCTCTTTCACACTGCTTTCGATAGCATTTACACAATGTCCACAAGACATACCTTCAACTTGTAATGTTAACTGTTCCATTTAAAATCCTCCTCTTGTTTATTCATTGTTTGTTAATCACAATTACATCTTACCATACCCCCCTAAGGTAATCAATGGTTTTGTATCATGATTTTTCAATTATTTTCTAAAAGTTTATTTTACACACACTTTTTCACTACAATACACCCAAATCCAATATGAGGGTAAACAAAAAAACAAGCCAGTTAAATACTAGCTTGTTTTTACGCTTTTGAAAAACGTTCAAATACTGTCATTAATTCTTCAATTGCTTCGTCACCATTTCCATTTTTAATAGCTCCTGAAACACAATGACTCGTATGATTTTTGAGAACGCCCATTCCTACTTTTTTCATCGCTGCATTAATCGCTGAAATTTGCACTAAAATATCTACGCAATAACGATCATTTTCAATCATGTTTTGAATACCGCGGACCTGTCCTTCAATTCTCTTTAATCTATTTATAATCTGTTCTTTTTCTTTTTCTGATCTATGTGTTACTGCTTCATGCTCTTTATGATCCATATTATCACCTTCTTAAAGTTTCTCTTCATCCAATAAAACAATTGTTTTTTATGAGTATACCAATTATAGCATTAAATATCTACGCATGATACCCCATAAGAGTATATTTACACTTTATGATTATTCTTAACAACTCATTAGCTTCTTAATCTCAATTTTCAGTATACCCTTTCCTTTTTGTCAAAAAATCATTATATCTCTCATCAAAATTCAATAAAGTGAAACAAGAATAAGCGGGGATTACCCGCCCCCGCTTATTCTTCGTCTATAATGTTTAAATTTAAATTTTCAGATATTTAATCCGAGAATTTTTCTTTCCATATATAATTATTGCTGATCACATACTTTTGTATCATTCACTACTGAAGTTCCTTCAACGGTTACCGTATGAAAACAGTCATTTACTCGAACTGTCACAACATTATCTTGCCGATCAATGATATGATATTCATTAAAATTTTTATTTAGAGCACTGCGAATTTGTTCTCCTTCATAAATTGGAATGCCATGCGATAAAACCCAAATAAGTCCAGCGATAGCAAGAATAGTTTTCATACGATCTACCTCCTTGGGAATATAGTGAACTTTTAATCCATGCTTTTTCAACTCTACGAATCATGATTGAAATAAACCAAGCCTTTTTGGAAATAAGTTCATTTCGTCTATTTTATGTTTATGCTAATTGTGACCGATTTGTGACAACTTTTTGTCTCTTTAGACGAAAAGTTGAAACAAAACTTTCGAAAAGGACAATTCTACATATTAAAAAAGGTTATGGAATGTTTTATCCATAACCTTTTTTCCTATACGTAACTAATAAACCTCAATCCTTTACTTAAAGACGTCGGCACAACAGATGCATGATTCTCCCCTTCAGCTTCATAAAACTTAAATTTAAGTTTATCGTGGTTTACTTGGAGAAGGCGCTCTGATAATTCATTTGCACCTACAACCATATGCTCTCGTTCAAGTGATCCAACTGTAAGGAACACTCCTGTTTCAAACTTAGCATTGTTTAATTCAATTATAAGGTTCTCTTCTTTTTCAAGAACGGATTTATTATTCCACCATATAGATGGACTACTAATAAAATAATTTTGAAAAGCATTCAAGTTTGTAAATAGTATATGCAAAGCGAATAGGCCACCTAAAGAATGCCCAAATAACGTTTGCTTACTTTTATCAATCTCAAAATTCTTTTCAATTTGTGGTTTCAGTTCTTCTTCAATAAAAGTAAAGAAATTATGTGCTCCTCCTGTTTTAGGCCACGGTTTACCGTCTGGTTTTAAAGGGGCATCTTTTGAAATTACGCTAGGCGTAAAATCATAGCACCTTTCTTCCCCTGAAAATGCGCCTTCAATTGGATAACCCACTCCTACTATAATAGCTGGTGAAACACCGGTTTTTTCCGCTCTTACTGATTGTATTTTAACTGCTTCATGAAATGTTTGAAAAAAGGCATTGCCATCTAATACGTAAATGACAGGATATCCTGAATCCGTTGCTGGTTGCCTCGGCTTTGAAATATGAATTTGATATTCCTTACCTTCTAATTTTGAATACATTTTCCACTGCTCTGTATTAGATGTTATAATCTGCTGTTTTTCAACTGTAGTATTCACCCTATCCCCCCCTTTTTAACTTGTTACATATATTTCGATTTTTTCTTCTTGAGATACAACGCTATCATAACCGAAACAAACAGGAGCCCCGTTATACGGATCAATCATGACACGTGCATCAATATGAAATACTTCTTTTAACACTTCATTTGTAATGATTTCTTCTGGGCTACCAGTTGTAACAATTTCTCCTTCCTTCATTGCAATAATTTCATCTGAAAACCTTGCTGCATGGTTAATATCATGTAATACCATAACAACCGTACAATTATGTTCTTTATTTAACTTCTCCACAATTTGTAATACATCTAATTGATGAGACATATCAAGGTATGTAGTTGGCTCATCTAATAGCAACACTTCTGTTTCTTGTGCTAATGCCATCGCTAGCCATACCTTTTGTCTTTGGCCACCTGATAAATTTGCAATTTGTCTCGTTCGAAATTCAGAAGTTTTCGTTATATCTAATGCCCAATCAATCATTTCTTTATCTTTTGTCGTTAACTTATTTACGTTATTTCGATGTGGATAGCGTCCATAAGAAATTAATTCTTCCACTTTAAGTTCACCTGGTGCAATTGGAGTTTGCGGGAGTAAAGCTAACTGCTTCGCAATTTCTTTCGTTGGAATTGTATGTAAATCTTGCCCTTGTAAATATACTTTTCCGCTTTTTTGTTTTAAAATTCTTCCCATTGTTTTTAACAATGTCGATTTACCGCAACCGTTTGGACCTATAATTGTCGTTACTTTTCCTTCTTGTATTTCCACATTTAAATCGCGAAACACTGTAAGCTTTTCATAACTTGTTTCTAAATTTTTTGCACTTAAAATACTCACTTTTATTCCTCCTCTTACGCTTTCGCCTTATAAAGTAAATATAAGAAATATGGTACACCGACAATAGAAATAACGATTCCAACTGGTAGCTCTACAGGTGTGAAAACTGTTTTCGCAATAAAGTCTGAAGCAATTACAAGAAACATTCCGATTACGCCGCACGTAGGAATTATATACTTATGTTGAATACCGACAAGCCTTTTCGCAATATGCGGTGCCATTAAGCCAATAAAACCGATACTCCCTGAAACAGCAACACATGCGCTCACAAGCCCGATACTACTTAATAGTAAAATCGATTTCTCTCTTTCTACTGAAACACCTAAACTTGTAATACTAGTTTCTTCCAATTGAAATAAATCTAATAAATAAGCTTTCTTTTGTATAAGCGGAATTAAGATAATAAGCCATGGTAACATAGCCACAATATACTTCCAGTTCGCACTATATATGCTTCCAGACACCCACACTGCGGCCATTTCAAAATCAGTTGACTTCATTTTGAGTGATAAATACATAGAAAAGGCTCCAAATCCTGATCCAATTGCAATTCCTGTTAATAAAAGTCGCTGCGAATCTAATTTACCGTTTTTCCAAGAAAACAGATAAATGATGATAGCTGCACCTAATCCGCCTACTAAACCAAACATTGGCATCATCATAATAGAAACCCAGTCTGTGCTTTTTAATTGCCCTTGAAAGAAAAACATAAAAATGACGATCGCTGTTCCTGCTCCGGCATTTACTCCTAAAATACCTGGGTCCGCCAATCCATTTCTCGTAATCCCTTGAATAACAGCACCCGCAACACCAAGACCTAATCCTACTAATCCAGCAATTACGATACGCGGAAGACGAAACTCAAAAATAACTAAATCATGTTCTGATACTGGATCAATTCTAAACAGTGTTTTAAATACATCTGTAATAGTAATGTCGAACGTACCATTTGTTAAACTAATATAAATAGCACATAGTATTAAAAATATAATAATCCCCATCGTCATTCCGAAACGTTGACTTGAACTTTTAAGCATGTCTCTCTCCTCCTCTAGTACGGATTAAATAGAGGAAGAAAGGAATTCCAATTAAGGAGGTAACGACTCCAATAGGTGTTTCAAATGGATAGTTTACAAATCTACTCAAAACGTCACATAACGCTAAGAAAACGCCACCAATAACACCTGCACATGGCAAAATCCACTTATAATCTACCCCAATTATAAAGCGGGTAATGTGCGGAATAATTAAACCTACAAAACCAACTTTCCCCACTAAAGCAACTGCTGTTCCTGTTAAGAAAATTACCGATAAAATTGCCATCGCTTTAACTAGTTTTGTACGTTGCCCTAAATTAATAGAAACCTCTTCGCCTAATGAAAGAATGGTAATAGATTTTGATATTAACAGTGCTAAAATTATTCCAATTATCCCAAACGGTATCGTGATTTTAATGATATTAGGATCTACTTGATCTAACTTTGCATTAAACCAAAAACTAACATTTTGAGAAATTTGGAAATACGAAGCCATTGCAGCCGATACACTACTTAAAAATGTTCCAATAACTGTTCCTATAATCGCTAACCTAACTGGTGATAAGCCATTTTGAAGGAGCGAACCAAAACCAAACACGATACCGGCGCCTAGTGCAGAACCAATCATTGAACATAAAACCATACCAATTGATGACATTCCCGGAAGAAAAATCATGCTAAGTGTAATAACAAAGGCAGCGCCATCCGTCACACCCATAATAGAAGGGGATGCAAGATAGTTTCTTGTCATCCCCTGCATAAGTGCTCCTGATATGGCTAGAAATGCTCCGACTAAAAGAGCTGCAACTACCCTTGGTAAACGTGAAGTAATAATAATATTATGGTTTACATCGCTTGAATCAAAATGAAATAATGCGTTCCACACTGTTTCAGCGTCAATACTTTTTGCCCCATACAAAATCGAAAGTATAATTGTAAATAAGATGAGTATGGGTGCTATACATAATATAGTTACTGGTACTGCATTTGTTTTCTGCATATCATTCAACGCACCTTACTTATTGTATTATTTAGATAAATTTTTCACGGCTTCTTTTAAGAATGCTGTTTTACTCCAAGCTGTACCACCTTGTGCCATTGGGTCTACAACATTTACAAATACTTTCTTTTCTTTCGCAGCGTTCATACTTTGCCAAATTGGATTATTTTCAATGTCTTCTAACACTTTCGGTTTATTATTTTCACTTGCCTCGTATTGTAAGAAGATATAATCAGGATTAACTTCAGCTAATTTTTCTAAAGAAATTTTTTCTTGTGCTTTTACCGTTTTAAGTTGTTCTGGAGCAGTTAGTCCAAGATCTTTATAAATTACAGGGTTAAAGTATACTCCTTCTGGGTATAGGAATAAGTCATTTGCTCTTAGTCTAATGACAAGTACTTTTTTATCTTTTAACTTATCTCCTAGTTTTGCTTTTGCTTTTTCAGCGTCCGAATTGTAGTCTTTAATAATTTTTTCTGCTTTATCTTTTTTACCAGTTAATTCTCCCATTAACTTTAAGTTATCTTCCCAATTTGTTGAAACGTGTGATACCGGGAATGTAGGAGCTACTTTCGTAAACTTTTCAGCTGTTTCTGCTGGGAATTTCGTACTTGATGTAATAACGTCTGGTTTTAATTGAAGTAATGTTTCGAAATTTGGTTCCATTTTCTCACCAACAGATTTCGCACCTTCTAAATCTTTCTCAAGATACTTCGGTAATTTACCACCAACAGTAATGGCACCAACTGGTTTAATTCCAAGTACTGCCGCATCTTCCATTGACTCTAAACTAGCTGTCGCAATTTTATCTACTTTTGCTGGCACTGTATATTCTTTACCTAAATATGTAATTTTTCGTTTTTCATCTTTTTTCGTTTCCGTAGCTTTTGTCTGTTGTTTTTGCTCGCCTGAAGTTTTATCCGCACTATTACATGCCGCTAAACCTACACTTAAAACTGTAACCATCCCTAATGTAAATAACTTTTTATTCATCTTTATATATCTCCTCTCGAATTTTCCAAACTATATTCTCAATAAAATTTAACTATATGAAACTTGTCTTACATATATATTTCATTAGATTAATAATTCTATCCAGAACTCATTCTCGTTCACTTCCCCTAAGCTATAATTCTTTTATACCTCATCCATTGATAATATTTTTCATTGATAATGATTATCGTTACTAAGTATATATTTAATATGCAATTATTTCAAGAAAGATTTGAAAAATTTTAACAAACTGAATTAAAAAAGAAGTATCCGCCTAATGTTAGATGGATACTTCTTTTTTTAGAAATTTATATGTAATTCAACTGGACAATGGTCAGATCCCATTACTTCACTATTAATTTTCGCTTCTGTTATTTGGTCTTTCATTCTTTCCGAAACAACAAAATAATCTAAACGCCATCCGATATTTTTCGCTCTCGCGCCCATACGATACGACCACCACGAATATGCACCTTCTTGATTAGGATAAAGATAACGATACGTATCAACAAACCCTTCTTCTAAAATACATGAAAATTTCTCTCGTTCCTCATCAGAGAATCCAGGGTTTTTACGATTACTTTTTGGATTTTTCAAATCGATTTCTTTATGAGCAACATTTAAATCTCCACAAAAAATAACTGGTTTTTTCTCATCTAATCGTTTGATATAGGACCTGAAATCATCTTCCCATTTCATTCTGTAATCTAATCGTTCTAATCCACGTTTTGAATTTGGTGTATATAACGTTATCATGTAAAAATCTTCGAATTCTAAAGTAATAAGTCGTCCTTCTTGATCATGCTCTTCAATGCCTAAACCATATGTAACTGAAATCGGTTCTTTTTTTGAAAAAATAGCCGTTCCTGAATATCCTTTTTTCACAGCATAATTCCAGTATGTATAATATCCCTCTAGATTTAAATCAATTTGTCCTTCTTGTAATTTAATCTCTTGTAGACAAAATATGTCAGCACTTGATTCCTCAAGATATTCCAAAAATCCACCTTTTGCGATAACAGCTCGCAAACCATTTACATTCCATGAAATTAACTTCATTTATAGTCCTCCTCTTGATGTTTATTTCCAAATTTCATGCTATATAAGTTGAATTTAAGCTTTACAATTGAACGCACAATCGATTAATCACTTTTTCAGGTGTGCGATTTAACTCCTGGATAAAAGCCTGTACATTTTTTTGAATCTCGTAGACCGATGAATAAAAAACGTTATGGATGACGTCAGATTTGAGCCATTTCCATAATCCTTCAATTAGATTTAAATCCGGGCTGTAGGGAGGTAAAAATACCAATTCTAAGCGATGCAGATGTCTACTTAAAAACGGTTGGATGAGCTTCGCATGATGAATACGCGCATTATCAAGAATTATGGCTATCTTCCCGTTGGGATAGCGTTCAAGTACCTTTTGAAGAAAACGAAGAAAGGTATCCGCATCA
>NZ_QJTG01000040.1:0-26270 GCF_003217275.1 Bacillus sp. 196mf | reverse complement strand
TACAAATGGGAGGCATATGAAACTAGTAAAATTAAAAAAAGACACCAAAAGGTGGCTGAGTAGTTACAAAAGGATAAAGTAAACGATGAGTTTCGAATAATTGAGGAGATGAGTGCTGGGGACATGATTTTAAAAATCTATTTTGTTGATGAAAAATCAAATGTCTCAAAAGTACCTATAATTCTTACGTTAAATCAGCTGCAACATTTTCAAAACTACTTAAAGTCAAAACAAGTCATAGTTAAAGATGTAGCAGATAATACATTATTTACACTGTTTGAATTAGGTGTTTGTGAGCCAAATACCAAAATTCATCTTAAGGCAAAAGATATTATTAATGTTTTGAGAGCATTTGGAGTTAAGGTTCAGATATGAATGTATGTAAAGGAAGTTTACGAACTTTACGTTGTTCTGAGTAAAAGAGAAAGTAACAAGAGAGAAATAATAAAATTTAATCCGGAAGTGCTAATTTCGGCTGTTATAGTCGAAAAATATAGTGTTTTTACTATGTCTTCTTTATCTATATACAAATTGGAGCAGTAGTAAAATATTTAAAGAAATAGGGGGAGTGACGTGTATCTAAATCAGTATAGTCAACAACATAATAATATTAAGTACGTCCTAGAATCTTACCATGAGTTTGTTACTGGGATGGTAATGGCTGCCGCGGGTTATAGTGAACATGGGAGTGAACGAGAAGCTGAGCGTAACATAGTAGAGAAAGCTTTCGAAAATGTAACAGGCTTTTACCTTGATTGTGACTTTGACGAGGAAGTAATAGAGTGTGTGACAATATTAGAAGATTTAGGATTTAAGAAACCATTTGTTTCAATTAATTTGGCTAGTAACACAACATTATTAGAAATAGGCTTAGGAAAGATGGAAGAAGCTTTATTATTTTATAAAAAACATATAGGGAACAATGGTGAATTTGCTATAAATGAATTAAATGGTACCTTATCAGATGAATATATGATGAAGATAATTGAACCATTTTGCAAATGGAAAGAAAATATGTTAAATCACATCAATAAATACTAAATTAATGATTCGACTTCCCTATAAAGGGATTGTCTTATGTCCAGTAGGCCATGTTTTAAGTGAACCAAAAGAGAACAGGATACGTAAACGTCTGTTCTCTTTTCTACTTTATATTTAAATTATTATTTATGCTTCAGAATAACAAAATCGTTGAACTCATTATTAGTTTAATAATAATTTCTAAACCGTAAATATCCAATGCCCTCTATATAAGAGTAACCTTGTATTTGTAAGTCTGCTATTATTTTATTAGGCTCTTCATAATGAATTAAATCGGTTAACAATAGAAATTCAATAAAAGAAACATTTACGTCACGATAAAATCCGTTTAAAATTGTTATCTCTAGTTCGCTAAATTGGATATCGTACATTAATTTGTTTACTAATTTTTCAGTAATTAAATCCCCGAATTCTTTAACAGGCGCCGGTAAATCTAATGTTTTTCTATCCTCATTTTTAACTCTTAAATCTAAAATTAAATAATCAACTTCTTTGGAGGAAAGTTCTTTAGTATCTTGAATAGGAAATTGCGGCCTGGCATTCCTTTTAAAAAGGTCTTTAAGGGATTTCAAAAAATCACTTCCTTAAATATGGTTGTAAATGAAAATATATTATTTAGGCTAAATTAGTTAAGATGGAATTCAAGTTGATGGTGTTTTTTGTTAATGATGTTCTTCTTTTGTTTCTTAGGGAAACTTACATCAAAAGTAATATATGGAGCAGAGTCTAGGGTGAGTTTTAAGAAGTCTTGGTCTAAGTGGCCTGAATCTAAATGGATTGGTTCTAATTCTCCATAGCAAAATTCACGGATCGTACCATCATGCCCATATAAAAACCAGCGGGAATCTTGTAAAAATTTTAGTCTAATATCATGTATGCCTAAAGCTGAGATTATTTGTTCTTGTACATCATTGATACTCTCTAAAATTGAAACATTTGTAGTGGAGTGTAAATTGTCTCGCAAATGTACTTCGATGCAATTGGAATATTTCACTTTAATTAACACACGTGATTTTGTAGGTTGGTTATTTTTTTTGAGTTTTAATACTAGTATTTTCGCACCTAGTTTCTTAGCGTCTTTATCAACCAATTTTTGAATTGTATTGTTCATTTTTTATCCTCCTTGTCTAATCATATTATTTATCTTTTGGATCCTTTTTCATAAACTTTGATCGGTTAATTCTCAACTCTTCTTTTAATATAACAACCTCAGAACGAAGGAAAATAGTACATTTTTCTTCAGACTTAATAGGGATTAAACGGCCGTCTTTAACCAGAGCTTTAACTCGTGCATTAGAAACTCCAAGAAGCGCAGCGACATCTTTAGTTATCATGAGCTCTTGTGTGAGCCATTTCTTTAGTTCCGGTGTTATATTCATTCGCATTCTTTCTCCTTAATAGACACAAAAAAGTGAAGTAATGTAATACCTTTGTTTTATATTAACATAAAGGGTTGCCATATGGTAATAGTTTATTTTTAATTTTTAGATTAAATAGACTTTTCTGAAATGTAGTTTGATATTGTACAACATAACATGATAAAATTATGTTAATAAATAGTTGCTATACGGTAATAGCTGTATGAACTTTGATTATAATAACTAGTATTAAAAGGGATATTATTAATGAATTACGAAATGATTGTATATCTATAGAATTTGAACTTCCTCCACTGTCAATTCGTTTAAGAGTGGGGGATTCCTAAGTAATGAGTTCTATCGAACGCTAATTTATTAGGCTAACCCCGCAGTCCTTGCGGTTAGAAGTCTTATCGCTTCATTCTTTATATTGATACTTGCGTTAATATCCCTATCATGGTGTGTATGACAAGAGGGACAGTCCCATTTACGTAGGTTTAGATTTTTAACGTCTTTGTTTTGGTATCCACAACTAGAACATAATTGGCTGGAAGCAAATGTTTTCGATACGACAATGACTTGTTTGCCGTACCATTTTGCTTTATATTCCAACATGGTTCGAAACTGTGACCAAGATACTTCACTAATTGCTTTTGCTAACTTACGATTTTTTAACATATTCGATACTTGCAAATCTTCTATACCGATAACATCGTGGTTTTTGATGATTTCAGTTGAGACTTTTTCTAAGTAATCTTTTCTAGCATTTGTCATGTATTCATGAATTCTAGCTACTTTTACTCGTTGTTTATTCCAGTGAGAAGATCCTTTCAATCTTCTAGAAAGAACACGCTGTGCTTTCGCCAACTTCTCTTCTAATGACCGAAAAAATTTCGGATTTTTATAGGTTGTTCCATCTGACAAAATGGCGAAATCTTTTAGTCCCACATCCATTCCAATGTAAGATTGTGTTTTCGGAAGTTCTTGCACTTCTGTTTCAACTAACAATGACACAAAGTATCTGTCAGAAGGGTTCCTTCTAACCGTAGCGTTTACAATACGTCCCTTTACTTCGCGACTCTTGGCAAATCGAACAAGACCTAGTTTCGGCAACTTTATCTTTTTCCCTACAATGGCAATGTTTTCATTTGTTTGTTTTGTGGTGTAAGATTGTACGTTGTTTTTCTTAGATTTGAAACGCGGGGCACTAGTTTGTTTTTTGAAAAAGCGTGTATAAGCATCCGCAAGGTTGCGAACAGACGACTGAATCGCAATACTATCCACTTCTTTGAGCCAAACAAACTCTTTCTTCATTGCAGGAAGTTTGGCAGAGCATGTACCATATGTCAAACCTTTCCCCATCTCTTTGTATGCGTTATCCCATAGAGATAGGAAATGATTGAATACAAAACGAGAACAACCAATCGTTTTATTGATTAGAGTTGCTTGTGTTTTATTTGGATAGATACGAAATTTATATGCTTTATTGATAATCATTTGTTTCACCTCCATTTCGATATATGTCTATTATAAACCAAACATACATTCGATGCGTAGTGAAGTGATCATGACAAATTGTTAAGTAACAATTTATTATCTGCTGAACAATAAAGAGGGCATCCTGCCATCGCTTGTACCAAGTTAATCCATATTCTACCGCCTCACTTTGCGTTCTTTGAGTAAGGGGTTTTCTTGGCTAAAAGGATAACAACATGTTTGGTAGTAATGCAAAATATGCTTATATATCCTGTGCTTATTTTGTGAAATACTTTAGAAGGGGGATATAATTATGAGAGTATTTTTATCAAGAGATGCAACGATGAAAATGGAATTAAGACAACTCGAATTAAATACTACGTATGCACTTGTAAATTATGGTGAACCAAAAACTGCTCTTATGAAGAAGGTTCAAATAAATATTACTAAAATTGAAGATATGAAGCTTAAGGTAGAAGTCATTGAAGAGAGAGAAGGACCAAAGGTGTATGGTTTTTCAATTAAAGACTTTTTTGATGAATTAGTCAAAGGAGTAGAAAATCATCCGAAATTTAATCTAACATACTATGACATTGATGGTACTAAAGCCATTGTTTCTTATGATTTTACTCTTAATTCAAAGGCACCTAATATGGAGATTAATAAATTTATCGATTTTATTGAGGGGCAAATTACTGGAGTGCATTTAGAAGTTTTTAAAGCTTTTAATTTTCCAGCAAACAAACCAAAGAATAGTTAAAAAGGTTGTAAATACATGAGAAGTAAAGGTCATTGTTGAAATGATCTTTTTTTACTTGAATATGTATGTATCAATTAATTCGGATCTAAAAAAATATAAGGGTGTTGATGGGTTGTATAAATGGAATAAATACAGTTCATCCTCATTACATAGCTGATTTTACAAGGGTTTTAAGGATAGGTCAAGATAATAACAATACTAGGATGGTGTTAAGGAAGGTAAAAAGGAAATAATGAAAAAGTAATTTTTTTCTATTAACTAATGCAGACAAAAAACTCCTCTCATTAACCTCTACCCCCTACCTACAAAATGTCCTGTTTGTCATTCATTTAAAGAGCCTAATACAACCATAATGATGATGCACTGGTACAGTTTAGCTGTGCGAATGAAAGTTGTAAGTCCTCATTTTCTGCTTTATATAATTAATTACTAGGGAAAGAATAAACGACCATTTATATCTATTAAGTTTATATAAATGGTATAATTTTCAAAGGGAATAAACTAAGGAGGTGGTTAAGAATTGAGGGAATTTAAAAAGTTAATGCCATTAAAAGAACATATAGCAATTTGGATTTTTGTTATTGTTTTATCTATAGTAATGCTGGTAATTCAGCATTATAGAACTGGACTAACAGAAGTTTTCTGGCTTTCATTAATTCCAAGCATTATAGTTGATAGCTTATTTATCCTCATTGGGTCTTATTTTATTGCTTACTTATTGCAAAAGAATGAGGAGAAAAGAGCAAAAAATAAAGTATATAAGATGCTAGGAAAAAGATATGAGAAGATGGTGATGGGATTAGCTAAAGACTATATTAATTTCATAACAAAAAAACCATGTGAAACAAAAGGAGACATCAACAATATTAATGATGTTAAAAAACAGGTATTGAATTTACATACCAATATACAAACTCATGTAAAATCTGATTTTCTAAGTAAAAATGTAAAGGTAGTAGAATTCAATTCTAAAGTACAAACAAATAACATTTTTGACATGTTAAAAGAGGTTGAATGGCCTGCCCAACAATATACAAAGTATTTTAAAGATAAAAACTCTAAAGATGTGGACTCATTTATAACAAAATATATATCAGTAATTCCTGAGGATTTAAGAGAAAGATTATTTAAAGTAGAAGATACTTTGCAATCAGGAATTTTTACCACTCTTATGGACTTTAATATCCCTTTAAATACTACTAATGCTATATTTTCAACTGAAGAATTTGCTTTAATTTTTAATGAATTAGGGGAGGACATTTATTTTTTACTGACTTACTTTGAGGGAGTTCAAGAGGCAGATGATGTCTCAAAAAAGTCTAAAGGTGGGCCCTCCCACCTTTTTATAGCTGAAAATTTTATATTAAGTTTATTATGGTTAATGTTAATTTACATAATGATTGATTTTGTATTTATAGGTAGATAAATAGAGTTTTAGGAGGATTAACCTTGTTAGAGCAATTTAAAGGTTTTATAGGTTATACAGAAGATGAATTTAAAGAGTTATGGGAAAAAGCAATTTTTGTAGTTGATACAAATATTTTAATCAATTTTTACAAATATACCTCAAAGGAATCAACCAAAAGTCTGTTAGATATTCTAAAGAAACTGAAAGATACAAACAGGCTATGGATACCTCATCAAGTTGCCCTTGAGTACTTTTTTAATCATGAGGACAATATGTTTAAGCAAAATGAGGGTTATGATTTATTAGGCAAGGAATTAAAGAAACTAAAAGAGGATGCTGAAAAAACATTAAGTACAGTTAAAGGCAAACATCCATACATAATGACAGATAAATTTCAATTCTTTATTGAAAGCATGGAACAATCAAATCAAAAGCTCCATGAACAATTAGAGGAAGAAACTAAAAACCTACCTGACTCTAACATAATTCAAAAGGATTTATTGGAGTTGTTAGATGGAATAGTAGGGGAACCTTATTCACAAAAGGAAATTGATGCAATTGAAAAAGCAGGAAAAGAAAGATTTCAGCATGATGTTCCTCCAGGCTTTAAAGACAAGAATGATAAAAATAAACAAGGATATAGAACTTATGGGAATTTTAGGTATCAGCAGTTATATGGAGATTTAATTGTTTGGTATCAAATAATGGATAGAGCTAAAAAAGAGGACAGGCCAACTCCAATAATTCTGATAACTGAAGATAGGAAAGAGGATTGGTGGGAGAAAGATAAAGGTCAAATCAAAAGACCTCATCCTCAACTAATTCAGGAGTTTCTAAATAAAACTCAACAGAAAATTTATATGTATAGAACTGATAGCTTTGTAAGAAATGCAATAGATTATTTAGGTGCTGATGTCTCAGAGGAACAAGCTCAAGAGGTTACAAATGAGATTGAAAACATCAGAAAAGTTGAGGATTTAAAGAGAAAGAATGGGACTATCCAAAATGTAAATGATATTGACAATGTTCTTGAATACTTAACAGAGGAAGAAATAGATACTTATAATAAAATTAGGTCTGAGGCTAATGATTTACCATTTGACCATGTTACAGACTATGCTCTATGGCTTAAGGCTAAAGAATGGGCTATAAATATTGCTTTACCTAGAATGGAATTGGAATTTAAAAGATTAATTCCTAAATTAAAATCAATAGATGAAAAGAGAGGTCTTATAGCTAAAAATGTTTTTAATAACCTCCCTAAGAAATCTGATGAGAGAGTATGGTTGCTAATAGAAGAAATAGAAGTTTTAAAAGAGGCAATAGATTTTTTTAGTACTTTTCCTGATGGGCATATTTAAGAAAGTAATTTGAGGAGGTAATGGCATTGCCTTATTACCCAATTAAAGACAAATTTGTATGTTAAATTTAAGCCGAAACTGCTAACATATTCTCTACTGTAAGCATAATTCCCCTCTTACTTATATGATAGTACTATTAGGTTAAAGAAACATCATAATTTTTACTGATAGAAGTTCTATTACAGGTGCAGTAGACGGATATAATAGCACAACCACAACTTGCCGCTTCATTTGTAACGACTGTTTCTGCCAGCAGTGGTTCGTAATATGCTAGATTACACTTGAATCAAGAGTTGGTTTATACTAAATCAAATTGAATTATTTTAGATTTATAGTTAAAATAAAAGTATACTTTTTAATTTTATTTTTATATCCACAAATATCAGCGGTCTTTCGGACTGAGAATTAAGCCCAATGTGCTTAATATCTTTAACCGAAGACCGCTTTTTTGTTGTATTAAAAAGTAAAAATATTAAAGGGAGATGTAATTTTGAGTAATATCGGTAACAAGTTAAGAAGTGGCTTTTTCGCGACGCCGGAGCAACAAGGAAAATATCTAGTTGAATTATTTAATAAACCAAAAGGCTCAATAAATATTTTTGATCCAACTTGTGGCGAAGGGCGAATATTAAAGCAAATAGCGAAGCATTTAGATAGTGATGAAAATCAAATGAAAACATACGGAGTTGAGGTATATAAGGCCCGTAACAAAGTTGCTATGGAATTACTGGATTACTGCAGTAATGCAGCTATAGAGACAATGGTAGTGCAGCGAAATCATCCACCTTATGATTTTGAAATGCTTGGAGCAGATGATTTAGAGGGTGCTAAAAGAAAGGAATTTATCGAATTAGAAAGAGCTACAAGGTACTTAGCGGGTGAAGGTATTATGTGCTATGTAATTCCATCTTATAGGTTTGTTGTAGAAAAAGTAGCGAGGAAAGGGGAATTTATTAATTAAATTTAAAATAAAACAGTAAGGGAGGAAATTGCAATGATAGTTGAAACTTTTAAAAATTTATTATTAAGTCTGGCTGGTTTAATAGTGGGGTTGAGTGCTATATATTTGATAATTAAATATAGCTTCAAATTAACCGTAGAAAAAGTTATACCTAATTTAATAGCCTATGCTGGCCTATATTTACCAGGAGTTGTAACTTTTGGCTTAGTTGGGTATTTTTCGAGCTCATGGATTTTTGGAATTGTAATGGGTGTTATAGTTGAGGCAATTCGTTTTTATGGGTTAGGAAGAATACTAAATCAAATATCCTTTTCATTAAGAGAGATTAAAGTAAAAATAGCTATAGCAAGAGCAAATAAAAAAGTAAATGATAAAAATAAACTTTTAGAAGTTATTGAAGCTGCTGAAGTTAACATAGAAAAAGAGAGCATGTTACAAGAGAAACCAGCAATTAAACTAAAAAAAGAAAAAGAAAAAATTACAAAAATAGGAAAGTCAGAAATATTTGATGATGCAGATGAAGTTGAAGAGTCAGAGGGAATGGTAAGATTAGAACGTATTGGGGTACTTGAACACATGGGAATAGTCGCAGAAACTAAAGATGATGTATTGGTAGAAAATGGTGCTATGGTAAAACGTGAGCGTAAACAAGCTGAAAGTACACCAGATACCCAGAAAATCTATGAACAACTAAAACTAGTTATATTAAGTAGGAATTCAGAAAAGAAAAATGATGAAATTAGTTTTGATTAATAAAAATACTATTATTATTGCTAAAGGAATCCTATGAATGATCTATAAAAAAATTCTCTTCAAGTTTACTTCAAGTCTTTATAGATTTATGGTAGGTTTTTAGTTTCTCTTTAAAGTGTAATATTATAGAAAATGTTATAAAAATATATTTTTATAACTATATGGTTATTTCGATAAAGTGTTTTATGAGGAGGATATTAATTTGAAAACAGTAGGAGCCGAAGAATATTTAAAACAAAGCGCCTTGGAAAAAATTGAGCATTTAAAGAATTTATATAAGGCTGAAAAAAATGAGGAATTAGATATAGAAATAGAAGTGCATGTGGAATCAAAAATACCTGCTGGTAAATATGGTGGATTTAGTCGTTTTGATGGAGAAAAGTATTCTTTGGTACTTTATATTGACCTTATTTATACGGTGGATAATTTTCTATTTACTTTATTAGAAGGAGTACTTCCTGAAAATGAAGCTGTTAGAAAGGGATTTTTTAATCTTCTTTTGCCAACAGAGGAATATAGTTTAAAAAAGGCAAAAATATTTCAGATGTATTTAAGAGATATGAGTATAGACATTATTATTTATCATGAGTTTGGTCATATTTTAAATGGACACTTGAAATATATTCATTTTGACTTGAAAGATAACGAAAGTACAATGCACATGGATTCCTCTTTAAACTTTATTGAACCCTTAGAAAGTAGAACTTTGGAAATGGATGCGGATGCTTTTGCTGCTACACGTATAATAGCTCGGTATGCACATGATAAATCAGTGGAACAAGTTCCATTAAGGGTGGTTTATAATAAGACACATGCCTTTATACTTAATATAATTAGTGCAGTTTTTGTATTTTCTTTATCCTACAATAGCTTAGGGAGGAAGAGACCTAAAGCGGATTTAAATGAAATGAAGTATTTGCCACCGCGTACAAGATTAGATCACTATATACAATGTTGTATAAGTGCATACGAGCATTTTAATAAAGAGGAACCATTAGATGAAGAATTCAAAGACATGGATTTTTGGAGAGAGGTAGTCGGAAATATTGAAGAGAATGCAAATATATATAATCGTGATGTGTTTAGTGTGGGGATGCAAGAGATTTCTAGGGATAATAATTTAGAGGAATTACAAGAGAGAAATTTAAATCATATATACGATTTAAACAATTATTGGTCAAACAGATTAAGAGCTAAGCTGGTTAAATATGCTTATTTTGAATTAGCAAAGTAGGTTTTCGGTTGATAATAATATGATCAAGAAATAGACGAATAATAAAGGTTGTGACACAAAACGATGTTATTTGCAATCGCTTTTTATCGGAATCAAAAGTTTTTATAGATTTAGACACCCCGATAATAAAAGAGCCTATTTGCATGTGCTACCTTTTTTTATGTACAATAGTAATAAGATATGATATAGACAGGGAGAGGAAATCCATGTCCACTAAATTAGTGAATTTACGCATTGATTTTGCTTTTAAACAGTTATTTGGAACAAAAGGAAATGAGGAAATTTTAACGGGTTTCCTAAATGCAATTTTAGAGGAATCTTTAGATACACCTATTATTTCGCTACAATTAGATGATCCACATCTCCATAAATCTTATGAAGATGATAAGTTATCAATTTTAGACCTATTAGCAACACTGGATAATGGGACGCAAGTAAATATCGAAATTCAGCTTCGAAATACACATGATATGGTGAAGCGCTCCTTATATTACTGGAGTAAACTTTATACTTCCCAAATGCAAGAAGGAATGCCATATCGTTCACTTCGGAAAACTATTACCATTAACTTACTAGATTTTATTTTATTTTCTCAGGATGATGCATTTCATACCATCGGACAATTATGGAATACTAAAATGCAGCAACCCCTAAGTGACGACATTGAAATTCATTTTGTAGAGATACCGAAATTGGTAAAACAATGGCGTGAAGAAAAAGTAAACCCGTGGGAAAATACATTTGTTCGTTGGATGTTATTATTACCAGCACATGAAGATGAACATTTAACTCAAACATTGGAGGAGATTGCGATGAATCAAGATCCAATTTTACAAAAGGCAATAAATAAATGGGAAAATATGAGCCATGATTCTTCTTTCCGAACAGCGTACGAAGCTCGGGAGAAATTGCTTTTAGATGAACAAGCCAAGCTAGCACATGCAGAACAAGAGGGCATGGAAAAGGGTATTGAGCAAGGGAAGATGCAGATGATCCGTGGAATGCATGAAATTGGTGTACCACTTGAAACTATTGCAAAAGCAAGTAAGTTGAGTGTGAAGGAAATAGAACGTATCTTAAATCTAAAATAAATATATGTGAGTATACAGAACTCATGAGTAGAAAAAATAGACTTTCATTATCAGAGCACGTTTAATGGGAAAGCATTGCTGAAGATTTCGGCGGTGCTTTTTCTATATTATTTAAGGCAATTGACCTTTTGTAAAAAATCAATTGCCTTTTTACGATTTAAAAATATTTTAACTTTGTAATAAAGGAACCTAAATCATAACCTGTTTTTATTATAGCTATAGCTGAAATCACAGTTAATGGATATTTAATAAATGGATTGTTGAGGCGTTCCATTATGTTTTGCATGTTGTAAACCTCCCTGGCATTATTTATATCACTGAATTTATTATACCTAATATAAAGATTAATAGTAAATATAATGTAAAGAAAGATACTTAATTAGCGGAGAACTAAACAAAATAATGGATAACAAAACAATCGTACTTTTTATAAAAATTACATAGTAATTCACAAGGAAAGACTTCATTTTAATCAAACTTTATTTCAAAGCTACAACAACTATATTACTCTGTTTCAATAATGGCAAAATAAATATCATTGTACACTTGATGTACGCAAATAATAAACCTGTTAAAAGGTAATAACATCATTTCAAAAAACTTTAGAAACCCATGGTAATAATTGGTGTAATTACTCTTTATCCTGTATGATAAAAATGGAAATATTCCAATATTCTTATAGTCAATAATTTACTTAATAGAAGTAGAAAAAATTATTGATAGGAACGAAAAGGATGACCAAAATGGGAAGAAAAAGGAACTGGCATGGCATAGACCGTGTTTTTGTTAAAGATTTAAAATATGAAATAGGATCGCCTGAATCTCATGCACTATCCATACATAAAACTAACTTTGAAGATTGGGAGTTAGAGTTAAGTGCCTATGAAGAAGAATTATATTATTTTGAAGAAGCAAAACAAAAACAGGAACCTATAGAATTTGCTGTTTATATCCAATATATGAATCGTTTAACAGGAAAAGCGATAGTGAAAAGTATTGAAGAAAATACAATTGTAGTAAAAGGAATTGCTGTTTTATATGGTTATAGATATGTATCATCACTTTGAAAATATTTCGACCTTTAAACAGAATAAAATAAACAAATTAAGGGGTATGTAAGATGGGGAAATTTGTGAAAGACCAAAAGGTAGTTGCACTGACATTAGAAGGATTAGCACCATGTACAGTTGTAAGAGTAGGTTGGATTTTCATTATGGTAGAAGTAGAAGAAACGAAACATTTATATTCTGTTACAAAAAGTAAACTAACACCTATAGAGGAAGAGAGACACTACCTTTTAGAAGAGAGTATTGATGAAGATGGTGTATTCGATATAGGTAAATTGTTTGATAAAATAGAAGCAGAAGACATGGACCTTGCGAAGAAATCATTTGAAGAAAATAAAGAATTCAAGAAATACGAAGATTTTCACAATCCATCAGAAGGGAAACTGTATGGTGGAGAGTACTATACTACAATCAAAACAGGTAAAGAGTTACTAAAACAATATTTTAATCGAGAAGAGCTAGAGCGTAATGGTACTCATTAAATTAGATGTGAAAACAGTTAAAAGCCAAATCTTATTTATGTTAGGTATATAGACTAAGAAAATTTATATTTGATTATTGGGAGGACAAAATAATGGATTTGGTAAACAAATTTTTAAACGGTTTGAAAGCAGCATTATCAACAGATGATCTCGAAGCACTAAATAAAGCATACGGTGCTACAAAAGGGGATATTGATATATTAAGGACGAAATATCCAAATTGTCCAGAGTCATTAATCTCTTTACTTGAAAATATCGATGGTACATATTGGCGGAAATATGGAGAAAACGAAGTCACGGTATGTATTTTAGGTTCAGATGTTGAAGAGTATCCATATTATTTGCTTTCTACACAGGAGATGATCGAAAGTTCAAAAGAAGGAGAGGACGTCTCCTATCTTTTAGAATACCAAGATGACGAGGATGCTGTTGACTCTAAGATAAATCCAGAAGGACTTCTCCCTGGCACGTATATTCATTTTTCAGATTGTATGAACAACAGTGGAACATCAAAACTGTATATTGATTTTAATCCTTCTGACAAAGGGGTATGTGGTCAAATCATTCGTTTTTTACACGACCCTGATGAATATGAAGTAATTGCAAACAGCTTTGATGAGTATTTACAGGATCTTATTGATGGTGATTTTAATTTTCTAGACGAAGAAGAATCCGCTAAGGATGCCGTAAACTATACAATTTTTGATGAAGAACATCAGTTAGGTAAAAAGTAATGAGATATAAAATTACTTTAAGTATTATACTTGGACTGATATTAGTAGGGGCTGTAACTACAAATAGTAATGTTGATAAGATAGAAGAGGGATATACACATCAATTAGACTTTGAAAACAAGCTAAAAGAATACTCAAACGGTATGATTGAGATTGAAGATTCAAAAATAGAACATCGTGATAAAGAAAACGATAATATTTATAGAGCAAACTGGAAGGGTTTCGAACTATACGCTAAAATGGGTAAAAGCGATTGGGTATCGAACTCCGTATCAGTTGCAACAAACAAGAAAGTATTTGAGGATAAAATTTCATATGAGCAATACCATAAACTAATGGAATGTGTGATTCGTATTGCAGACCCTAATCTATCAATAGAAGAGATTGATAAGTTAATAGCTAAAGAGGTAGACAAGAACGAGTCACCAAACACATATGATTTCGGATATGATAGATATGTAGGGAAAGATAAGACAAATCAAATTAGCTTTACTATAACGGATAGAAAATGATTCAAAGTTGTTACTGATCTTGTTTGAATAATTTTTCAAGCAACCAATTTATTTTAATAAATTGGTTGCTTAGTGCGACTTTTTTAGATTAAACTTTATTTCAAATTAACAAATTGTGTTGTGGGTGTTGTAAAAGAGAATATAACAAACAAAAATAGAATTCAATTAAAGGGCCAGATACTGAAGTAGATATATCTGTTGCTTTAAAATAAAGATTGATAATTTAAAACAAAGTTTGATAAGAAATCTTATTAGCTTTTAAGTTAGGACTTTTTCTTGAACTAACTGGCAGTTTAGTTCAAGAATTAAGTCATCATTTTTAATACATAGTAGATACATACTGCGCAGTAAAGTTCTCCATTAATGATTTTTATGCTCCCTTTGAAAAGGAAAAGAAGCAGATGGTAAGGAATAGGCATATTAGAAAATAATAGCGAGGGAGGGATATGGTATGGAATTTGGGGACTTTTTAAGAAAGCATTATCATTTGGGAGACAAATCTGTAAAAGATTATATTAGTCGGTGGAACGGGATCCTTAACAAAAGTTTATATAATGGAGAAACAGAGCTTACTCCTTCTTTGATAGCATCTGTTGATAGGGAGTATCCAGAAGATTCTCATTATCGCCTCACACTTAAACGATATATTGAATTTCAAAACAAGAGGAAATTATGGAATACTCAGTAATTTTTTGTCGAGGGGGATTTATGGGTGGCTCTACTTCATAACGAATTAAAAATAACAAAGATACAAGAATTACTTGGAAAAAAATTAGCCTTACCATCATATCAGCGTCCGTATAGTTGGAGTGTGAGGTCTACAAATACGCTTTTCCTTGATACTTATCATGCATATAAAGAAGGTACACAAGAATACAGAATTGGTTCTGTAATTTTACATAAAGAAAATGAAAAATACAACATTGTAGATGGTCAGCAGCGACTGACAACCATTTCAATTCTTCTATACTGTCTAGGTGATGAGACTCAAGGGCTATTACGAGAAAAATATAATCAATTATCTAATGATGTAATAGTGACTAATTTTGAAATTTTATCTAAGAGGATAAGTGAACTTTCAGAAGATGAGCAAAACAAATACAAACAATATTTACTAGAGCATTGTAGTACAGTTCAAATTGTCACAGACAGCGAGCAAGAGGCTTTTCAATTCTTTGATTCGCAAAATTCTCGTGGCAAAGAGTTAGACCCACATGATTTATTGAAGTCATATCATTTACGTGAGATGGATGATGAAGACGAACATCAGAAAGTAAGAATTATCAACGATTGGGAAAATGCGAACCAGGATGATTTAAATGACTTATTTAAAAGTTATCTGTTCCCGTTGACGCAATGGTATAAAGGAAAGAATGGTTTGGGCTATTCTGCAAGTAACATTGATGTATTCAAAGGGATTAAAACTACAAATGTATTTAATTATGCTATCTATCATAAAGCAAGTAACCTTTTCTTAGAACAGTTTAATGCAAACGGAATCAATGAATTACTTGCATCAAAAGCATTAAATCAATTTCAATTAACACAGCCACTAATCGCAGGAAGACGATTTTTCCATTATACCCTTCACTATGGAAATCAACTTGAGCAAATACAAAATTTAATAAATAAAGTTCATACGAAAGAACAAATTCCGAGTAGACGTTCTGGGGATCTTTACATTAAACAGTTATATGAATGTGCGTTATTGTTTTTTGCTGATCGCTTTGGTATTGAAAGCCTATCTAAAGGTGTGATGCACCAATTATATTCATGGTGCTATTCTTTGCGACTTACTATGCATGCTGTGTATCCTCAAACAATTAATAAATATGCACGAGGAAAACATGAGCGGTTGAACAAAAACTTGGATCTGTTTTCAGAAATTAGTGATATGAATCATGCTGAAGAGTTAAAGCTCATTGTTTTGGAGCAACCCGATATTGAGAATAAAAATAAAGAGAAGTACAAAGCAGTGTATGATTTACTTTGTGAATGGAATAGGTGGTAGGATATGGATAATCATTTAAAAATCATACCGGTATCAAACATTTTTACTAATATCAGTTATGTAGTTCCAATTTATCAACGGAACTATGCTTGGACAGAGATGCAAATTGAACAACTGATAGAAGATATTAATAGTTCAATTGACGATCTTAATAAAAACTATTTTCTTGGAAATCTTATTGTTAATCAAACTGATAATAATGTTTATGAAGTAATAGATGGACAACAAAGGTTGACGACATTATTTCTATTAGAAAATTATCTTGGCATGAATTTTGCGAAAGATTCGTTGAGATTTGAAGCACGGGAAAAGTCAAACCGTACACTTCACATGATAAACAATAAGAACAATGGTGAATTACTGGAGGAATTAGTATCAGTTGAAATCTTAGCGGGTTATCAAATCATTGAAAACTATTTTAGAAAAACGAAAGAAATAGATAAAAATGAGTTAAAGAAAAAACTTGAAAAGGTTTTTCTTGTTCGTGTACAAGTTCCACAAGGTATAGATTTAAATCATTATTTTGAAATCATGAATACTCGGGGAGAGCAACTAGAACTTCATGAAATAGCAAAGGCAAAGTTTTTAGAAGTTTTGGATACAGAACATGATAGAAAAACTGCAGCATTGATTTGGGAAAAATGCTCTGATATGGACTCATATATCCAAATGAATTTTGATCCCCAAGTTAGAAGGGCTCTTTTTACAAAAGATTGGTCTAGCATCAAGGATCATATTGACCATTTTGATTTAATTAAAGAATGTATTCCGAATGATGAAGATGATAAACATTCTGTTCCTTTGATTGACATTCTAAAAAATAAGAAGCTACTCAATAATGGAGGAAGTAAGGATGAAGATGAGAATGAGCGCTTTGAATCGACTATTTCATTCCCCAATTTTTTATTACAGGTAAATGCAGTCATTGGTAAGTTAGGAGAAGAAGATTCAACACTTGATGATAAACACTTTTTGAATAATCTATCATGGGCTTGGAAAAATGCTGATAGAGCAAAGAACTTTTTATATCATATGTTAAAATGTCGTGTATTGTTTGATAAATATATTTTGAAACGAGAATATGTTAGAGAGTATAAAGAAACTGGAAAATGGTCGTTACAACGTTTAGAAAAATATAGTGATTTGAAAAGGGAAAAGCTCAAATATGTAGGTACTTTCGGCAATGATGATAGTCAGAATAATAAACAAATAAGAACTCTGCAATCCTGCTTGCGCATAACCTACACGTCACCTAAGACAATGCATTGGATTTCACTAGTCTTAACGAGGTTACTAGAGAATGAATCATATGACATCATAGAAATTCTTGAAGATTACTGCAAAACAAAAGTTATAAAATCAAATTTTGAGAATGCTAGTGGATTTGGTTTTGAAAGAATCGTATTTACTTACCTTGATTATCTTTTATACAAAGATGGGTATTCTTACTTGGATAAGGAAATAATCCCGCCAATGAGTGATGAATGGCAATTTCAATTTAGAAGTTCGATAGAACACTTCCAACCACAGCATCTAGCTGAGGGTGTAAATTGGGAATCGGATGACCTTGATGGTTTTGGAAACCTTGCGTTAATTACTGTGTCAGGAAACTCTAAGTTTTCTAATTTGCCACCTGCAGGGAAAATCAGTTCCTATCCAAGCATTTTCGAACAAAGCTTGAAACTGAAGATCATGAAAGAATTAGTCAATCTCCACGATGAAAAATGGACTGAAGAAAAAGCAAGTAAACATCAAGAAGAAATGTTTAGGATTTTGAAGAGTTAGTATTTACGAGTGAAAGTTAATGATATATGATGTAGATGTTTTATCGACAACTTTCCAAACACTAACAAGGTATAAAATATTAATATTTCTTCGAAAACTAAGACATCATAGTTTTTACTGCACAGTACAACGATACTAGCTATACACAAGCATTATGAGACGATTACCCCGAAAGTAATCCACACTCGGACATAGTACACAAAAGAATAGATATACTTGTAATTAAATTCTTGTGATTTTGTGTATGCAAAAATTAAATAATCAAATCCATTTGAGAGGAGTACAGTACCTATATGTGTAATATTGAAAAGATCTTTGATTCTAAAAGAGAAGATGCAGATGATAAAGAAGTTGGTTCTATTATAACTATTATTGAAAACACTGAGGATTTTTCATCTTCATCTTTGGATGTTAGTTTACATGGAATTGTTGATATATATAAAGATAAATATTTTTGGGATAAAGATGATAGTACTTCAGAATATTTACTTTTCAGCCTCAAAGATAGAGCAGGATGCTATGTATTCTATGATTATGACGGTAAGGTTTTATACATAGGTGAAGCAGAAGATTTATTTGTTAGATTTGCTCAACATTTAACAGGAAAAAGTGATAACACTAAACTAGTAAATATTAAACTTTGTGACTATTTTTACGATCCTAATAAAAGAGAAATTGTAACTGATGAGAAAACTGGGAAAAAAGTATTTAAAAATTATGATTATGAGTTATTTAAATATTTTTATAAATATGATGTATATATATTAAGTGTTGATTCAACATTTGAAGAAAGGAAGCTTTTTGAACAAATACTATTCGTTGGATTGAATCCTTATCATAACGCTTATTCAAATAAAAAAAATATGTCTAGATGTGAAGAAGCTAAACGATATGATAATAGGATAAAAAGTGCGAAAAAGCGCGATTCATGGCTCCAGCAGGAATCAAAGAATATGAAAATGGTTTATTACACTTTATGTAGATCTATTGATGACCATGCAGATGAAAGGAAGTTTTAGTAAAGAACTCTAATTCATATTAAAAGAATAGATTAAGTAATATATGATAAAATTTTGACTTTTTCCTCGGGTACAGATTCGAAAAAAGTTTAATCGTTTTGAATAAAAAGTAGCCTTATTTCAAAGTTATAACTAATTAGCTTTTCAAAAGTCTTAATATCCCTATATAATTTATATAAAGATAAAAGGATTTATTGTAAACCTACTATGTTTATAATAATGTAAATATTTTAGAAGGTTACGTTTTTTATCTGTTTTTGAAAGTATTTATGTAAAAGGACCCATGTTACTTGAGAAAATTAGTTTACTTCTACTTACATCGTGTGGTGTAACAGAGAAGGAGAAAAAGGAGACAGAAGTATCATTAGAAAAACAGGTACAGAAATCTATCGAACCACTCAAATCGGATGAGGTACTTACAAAATTTTTTTCGGATGTTAAATATGAAAAAGATATAGAGTCTGATGATATGAATCTACATTATAATATTATAGGAACCTTGAAAGACTCTTTTGAAGATTTAAGTAAGAAAGAGCAATTTGATTTTTTTTGCACGTACTACGGAGAAAATTAGAGAACTGAATAAGGAGCATCGCGGTAATCTAAGTTGTGATAAACGTTTTCTTTGTGAAATATGTTCCGTTGAGTTTACTACGAGTAATGAAAAATATAAAATGTATTATAAAGATGACACTGACATTTATATGGGAGAAGAATCGACCTTAGTAATTGGAGATCAGTTTGAGTACAATTCTAAGGGGATTTATATTGAAAATAAAAATGAAGCTGTTAATTCTAATACAAGCGAAACTAATTTTTCTGTAACAGACGGTAATGATTGGTTACAAATGAATGATTCTCAAAAATCTAATACTGTTGCTACTATTTTTACTTCACTAAAAAGTAATGGATATACAGTTTTAGAGAACACCAATTGGTTTGTTGATGCTTTAAACGCTTTTTACGGTGTGGATGCAACAAATGGTACAAAGATAACTGATGTAATAACGCTAGTGGGATTTGGCGGCAAGGTTATCACCAAAACATAGTTATATAAGAAGAAAAAAGTATATAAGGTTTAAAAGACACATACTCTGACAAGAGGTGTGTCTTACTTTTTATATATGAAAGGTGATTTTAAATTAAGATATTATTATCATGTAGGTGTTGGCAGATTTCAATAACCTTTTCTCTTGATAAACCTATTTCTTTAAATATACTTTCATCACATATCTCAAGCTTTTCTAACCATTCAGGTGTTACACCAGTTTGAGGTAACCACATTCCGAGAAATTTCAATGACATCAATTTCACCCTTTTTATTTACTTCTTTTTCCTGCATCAAATACTTCATCTAATATTTCATCTACTTTTTCATTGTTTTTTAATAGAGAAATCACGCATATCACTTTCCTTTCGCTTATAACATGTAGTATTACGATTTCCGCAAAAGGAGGTTTTTATTCAAGTATGGATGAGAAGGAGATTAAATTTACGGTATCAGAGGAAATATATGACCAGTTGGTAGAAATGGTAGGATATCAGAATTTCAGGAAAAAATTAAATGCTGAAGAAAAAGTGGATTTAGAAATATTGGTCAGAGGAATTATCTTGACGTTTTTAAAAAAGATTGAACAAGCTACAGAAACTGAAGAGATTAATGTAAACTATTTAAAAATTTTAGCTTCTAATACAGAGTATCCTTTACGTAACAAATTGAAGCATTATCTCAAAAATATCGGCATGAAGCAAGCTGAATTAGCTGCTATAACCAATATAAAAAAGGGGAATATAAGTTTGATCGTAAATAATCATGTTCAGCCATCCCTAGAAGCGTTTTTTAAAATATGGGCTGCACTACAATATCCACCAATTGAGGAGCTATTCTATCGGGATAAGGATTAGAGTAGTTTTTATTTTGTCCTTAAGTTTTAAATTTAAAACTTTTTGATTTAATTTTAAAAATAAATGTCATAAAACCAGGCACAGGCGTAATAAGTTTTACCAAATCCGAAATTAAAAGGTGGCATGACAAAATGACTGGTATAGGTTTTCTTTTAATGACCGTCTCAAAGTTTGGTATAGCGGGCGCTTTTACAGTAGGTGTTACGAAAGCTATAGACTATTTTCATACTTTTGATAAAAAGAATAAGAAACAGGCAAAGTCTAAAGCGTCAGCTCCACCAACTCATGACTATGAAGCGATTAGGAAGGAACTTAACGAAGAGAATGTTTAGTAGTTAATTATTTTTTAAATGGGGTGTACTTATGTTAGAGCATCAAAGAGCTGATGAAAGGCAAGGTCATCCATTTTCTGTGAAACAAGTGGGTAACACATATAAAATAAAATTTCATCACAGTCAACCCGAGTATCAGGGTGTTGAAAAAAAGTTAAATGAGCAACTTCAGAAAGTCCCTTTTCTTGTGAAAAATCTAAAAAGGGAAGTGATAAACAGCCAAAAAAAGAAAAGGTACCAATGGTTAGAGTTAGCCAAAAGAAGTTTGCCGCTGTTAAGCAGTTGTCTAATATATGCATCTCCGGCTGCTGCTCAAACAGTATCCAATACTGCCGAAGCAGTATTAATGCCGGCAGAGATGATTCAAATATTACTAGCTATATTAATGAGTTGTATCATAATAGCAGTCGGAATTGCGCTAGTAGGTTCCGTATTGGCAGGAGTTTGTCGCATGTTTCGAAAACACAAGTTTGCTCAGGAATGGAGCAACGATATCATTCGCGGGTTAATTCAAGTATTATTAATGCCACTCGCTATATTTTGCATCATTTTATTATTCCACTCCATGTTTGGAAATCTAGAGTGGTATATAGATCCCGCAAGGTACTTACCTACATTTCAAGAGGCTTTGGAAACCTTATTCCCTATGCAACCGTAGCAACTACTTTCCTAATGTTTCATGTGAAAGAAGCTTATGCCATGGAAAGTGCTGCTGAACCTTGGGCGCCATTTGAAGATAAATTTCAATTCAAACTACCAAGTACATCAGAGGATCCTGCTCCCTTTTCATTTATTCCTGGAAGTAATTACTTTAATAGTGTTAGTACATTATTAACAGACATTAAGTCAAAAGTAACAGGGATATCAGATGCAATTGATAGTATTGATTTGTTTATAAAAAATCTTCCTCAACACATTTATAATAGCAGTGTAACTTTATTAAATGAAATTTTTGAGTTAGTATCTAACGTTTTGTTAAAGCTACCGGCATTTCTGTTCGAAACAACAATTATTAAAGATCAGACACTTGTATTTTTCACTATTTCATTAATTTTAATCATGATTTTATGTACTATTAATTCGATAAATATGATGCTTCGTAAACCACACACCCCTATACGAAAAATCCTTCACAGAATTCCTCTTGCATTATTACTATCTGGTGCTGCTCCTACACTTTTTGCAAAAGGTTTCTCCTTGTTGAATCTATGCTCTGATGTAATTACTGGTATTGGTGTCAGTGAAATAAAAGCTGGTGAATTAGTACTAAATGGATCCTTAAGTATAATCAATTTAATTGCACTTATAGGTTTTGATTTGCTACTTATTTCTACACTAATCCCTGTTTTATTAAAAGCTGGACGACGATGGTTTGATTTGATGTTACTCGTAATAAGTACCCCATTGGCATTCTGTACATGGATATTTGACCAACATCGGCATTGGTTTAATCTATGGTGGAAAAATGTTAAGCAGTTATCTCTGATACAACTTATACATGCAACATTTATTACTTTTATGGCAATCGTTCTATTTGCTACAAGGGGACTTATAGAACCTAATATGATTTTATTGAAAATTTTATTTATAATTGGTGGCTTCTATAGAGTTGCGAATCCTCCTGGGTTTTTAAAAGGTTTCCAAGATAATGGAGATGATGTGTTTTCAATAGGAAAATCGTTAAAGAGTCATTTTACAAGAATTCCTTTAAAAGGAACAGTAATGAAGCTATGGAAAAAAGGGAAGAAAAAATAAGTCGAATTGGGGGATCGGTGATGTTTTTTAAACATTTCCAGCGTAGATTTACTTCTCAAGCAGATGTTTTATTACCGACAATCTATTCTATCAATCATTTTGATGAAAACACGGTTAAATATGTTTTAAATTGTGATGTGAATACAACAATAGGGTTTGAGAAAATCATTTATAAAGAAGGTTGTAACAACTATTTATCTACACCAGTAGGAAATAACTTTGAGATAGTTCAGGAGCAGATAGATAGTCATTATGTTTTAGAACTAATCAGTGGTATGAACCTGTATGAAGTGTCTTTACAAAAAGGGAGTATATTTCCATTGAAGAATGACAAAGGGATATTTCAAAATATACAGGATGTACTGCAGGAAAGAGAAAAAATATTGATACAATTTTTAACTCAGAAAGAGGATAAAGCAAAAGAAGACCTCATAGAGCAATACATTGACTATTTATCTGGAATAGCAAATCCATCAGATGCTTTGTTTAAACGGAAGTTCCAAAAATATGTTTATCAATTATTTGAAAGTATGAACTATCCATTAAATAAAAATTCTCAGGTGAAGGATATTGAAGCCAAAATAAAGGAGCCGCTATATCATTATCAATTAATTATTGGGATCTACGCTGAAGACACTTCAAGAAAAGATTATTTGCAGCATGTAATTGCTAATTCATTAGAGAAAGTAACTTATTTTAATCGCCTACACATGTCTCCAATCGAAGGAACTGAGGATGTTATAGACGGTATAAAAAGCAGAAAGATTCATGTGAACCAAAATAAACAGTATATAAGTGAGAGTGAAATTTTGTCTTTGGTTGTACATCAAGAGAGGCAAGAAATTAAAAGAGATGTTATTGGAACGAATGAATGTACGGTTATTAATCCTACAAGTAATTCAGACACAAATACAGTGTACAGTTCCGACTTTATGGAAAAAGTGGTTGAACTATTACCTTATACAAAAGAGGAACGCAATGCTCGGTTAGAAGCAGATGAGAATACATTGAAGATACTAAATGTTATGAGAGAACAAAATATCATAAAAGAATCGTGTGAAATTATCAAAATAGAAGAAGGGTCTACAATTATGCATGTAACCCTTTCAATTCCTTCTAACGTTAAATTTAGAGACATAAAAAAACATGTAGAGGATATAAGGGTAGCTGTTGGTTTAGAGGACCTACAATTATCATCTGCTTCAGAACTGAACTCAATTATGTTTAGTTTTCCAAAAGAGAAACGAAGTGTTGTTTACTTGAGAGATATCTTAAGCAGTTCCGACTTTTTAACTTTCACAAAAGAAGCGAAATTACCTTTCATTATTGGTTTAGATGAACATGGAAAGCCTCTCTATGAGGACTTAACAGATACCTTACACATGTTAATAGCTGGAGCAACTGGAAGTGGGAAAACGTATTTTTTAATAGGAGTAATTTTGTCCTTATGTTTATTGAAAACGCCTTATGATTTGCATTTTTATATTATTGATCCAAAGCGTATTGATTTTAAGAAGTTTAAGGATTTCCCACATGTTCAAAAAATAGTTACTGAAGTTGAGGAGTCAACAGCTGTCTTAGCTGCAGTAACTGAGGAAATGGACCGAAGATATGCATTGATGGAAGAATACGATATAGATGATTTAGTTGACTATAATGTTTTACCTGATGTGGAAAAACTTCCGTATATTGTTTGTATTGTCGATGAGTTTAGTGATTTAGTCATGCAAAACCCTGATGTGAAAGACTATATTGTGCGAATAGGTCAAAAAGCTAGAGCTGCAGGTATTTATGTGATTTGTGGCACTCAAAGACCGGAAGTTAAAGTTGTAGACGGTTTGATCAAGGCGAATTTACCAACGAAAATTGCTTTTAGTTGTGGTAGTTATCATGACTACAAAACGGTTTTTGGAAGTGCACCAGGTGTGAAGTTACTTGGTAAAGGAGATGCTTTATTAAAAAGCCCTGTCATGAGCGAAGAATACGTAAGGTTTCAAAGTCCTGTAGTTGACTTATCTAAAGGCAAAACTAAGGATATATTGCAAAATATATGTGATTTGTTCCCTTATGAACGTCCAAACAATGGTTTAAACATAAAGCCATTACCAACACCATATGAGCGGATAAAGTCTTACATTATAGGAACAGGGGATACTGCAGTGACACGTGTAAAACAGGAAATGAAACTAGATGTTAATGTAGTTCGTAATATTATGGATCAGTTAGTTGATGAAGGTTTACTTATAAAAACAGGAAAAGGCAGATTTAAACTATTAGATGAAGTAGATGAAAAAAGCACGAAAATTCATTGATTATTTTAAGACAATTAAAGGGGGATTTTATTATGAAAAGTTTTGTCTCTTTTACTTATAATGCTCCTGGGTGTTTTCGAAAAGAAAAAAAGCATTTTGAAGATAATGTGTTAGCAGAGCGATTCGTATATTCTCTAATTGCTCAATCGGTTTCAGCGCTTTCTAATTATGAAGTAGAGAAATATATGCAAAGTGAAGAAGAAGAATTTGAGAAAACAATGGAGTATTTCTTTGATACAGAAGAGGGATATTATTTAGATTTATTAATTGAAACACCCATTCAAAATAGAGAATTGAATAGATTAATAATATAACTCAGCTATGCTGGGTTTTATTTTTTGAGCTGGAAAGTTAGGTGCTTTATTTTTATGTATTTTATAATATTTCAAATTGAAGGTGTCTTCGTTAATTAGAAAACACCTTTTGTAAAGTATTTATTTATGATGAGGGTTTTGAAGTTTATAGTACTTTTTAAGATGTATATATCCCTCATAAAAGTTAATCATATCTTTTTGGATGAATAAGTTATCAAATGTTTTGTGAACGTTATTTTCTTCATATGTATTGGCAATCAAATTAAAATTTTTAATTGCATTTTGCATTAGTGAAATTTTGATTATTGTTTCTGTATCAATTGATTCTTTTAAAGTGAGTAGGAGTGCTATTCTTTTATCAGTTTCAGTCATAACAAATTGGCTTGCTGTACTCCAGTAATCAAATTGTTTGTTTTGCAACATTATAGGCTTATTATTGATATCGGGTGGTATCCTATAGCTATTTTTCGGAATTGGCCCATTTTTTTGATGGTATGTTCCAGGGGGTTCTGTTGCAAAGTTTTCTAAGCGAATTTAAAATGTAAGAAAAATGATTTGAGGAGCATGATGCATGAGATACTTTAAGGGAAAACACTTCA
>NZ_QJTG01000039.1:0-26699 GCF_003217275.1 Bacillus sp. 196mf | reverse complement strand
ATTTACGTGGTGCTCCTGTTGATTGTCCCATGATTAAGCCATCTAATCCTTTTTCTTTATAAGCATTCACATAATTATAAATCGTTTTTTCAGAACGACCGATCATGTTCATAATTTCTTTTATAGAATAGCCTTGTACATAGAAATAGATCGTTTGATAACGTTCATACATGCGTTTATTTTTAGTCGTTTTCATTGCTACAAGTAGGTTCTCTTTTTCGTTTTGATGTGCATTTGTCATTTGGCTCCGCTCCATTTGTCGATAAGTGTTACGTATATATTTCGACAAATAGTAGCTGTAACCTTTTAATTCAACTTATATAGAATATCTTTTATCTTTAAAATGAAATTTTTTGATAAAGGGGATATAAGTATCTTTATAATGAGTAACCTAGAAAAACAATGTATTATTGTATTTTTTTACTAACTAATTCAGCTTTAAGCGATAAAAACAATGGCTACATGCTAACTGTAAAATATTATCCATATAAAATTATTCCACTTTAATATTTCTGAAAATATAAAAATATTAATTTTATAAATATACACGTTATAATGAGGGCGTCGAGAGAAATTTTATTATCTCTGGAGAAAATATAAAAAATGCGATTACTAGTAAGAAAGGTGTGTGATTAGAGGCGAAATGTATGTAATGTGCTTCAGTGGCTTGTGTAAGCAATATCATCAGTGCTACCGAAGTTATGAAGGTAATGTATAGAATTGAGAAAGAAATGCCTCGCAAATGAAGAGAGGCCGGTTTAGCTAAAATTACTGTTAAAAGTAAAAAAGAGAAACCATTAAAGTAATACACTGTTATTAGAAATGTTGCAACGTATTTATGAAGTCTATTCTATATTGTTCTCTTAAGAGGTCTTTATATAAAGAGCGGATATTACGAGTAAACTTTTTTGTGAACGCTAACAATTATATTAGGACGCTAACTAGCGAATGTTTCAATTTGGATTCATTATGATGAAGGACATACAAAGTGGGGCAACTTGTAAGGAATTCATTTTCCGAAAAGGGAATATTTGTTAGGCGTAAAGAGAGATGTAGGAATAGATACAAGGGGGAGTTATTATATGAACGGGAATACTGCAAAGAAAATAGAAGTTCAAGCTGAAAATACCGCACGAAAAAATGAGCAATATGCAGATCCGAAAAAGTGGCATAAGCAGGATACTACATGGGCACTCAGTCTATTTGGAACTGCAATTGGAGCAGGGGTGCTCTTTTTACCGATTAATGCAGGTTCAGGTGGTTTATTATCTTTACTACTAATTACATTACTTGCATATCCAGTTATGTATTACTCACATAGGGCGCTTGCTAAAATGATATACGCTTCTAATTCTGCTGATGAGGGGATCACAGGTACAATTAGAGAGTATTTCGGAAATAAAGCGAGTATCATTTTTAACATCGTATATTTCGGTTCAATTTATACAATCGTACTAATGTATTCGGTTGCGCTTACAAATACTGCAAGTAGTTTTATCGTGCATCAATTGCACATGCCAGAACCTCCAAGGGCTATTTTATCACTTGTATTAGTTCTTGGTCTTATCGCTATACTAAATTTTGGTCAAGATATTACTGTAAAGGTAATGAGTATGTTAGTGTATCCTTTCATAGTTTCTTTACTTTTTATCGCAATATCTTTAATTCCACAGTGGAATACGTCAATGCTTAGTTTTTCAGCTGTTTCAACTGCTTCAACAGGAACAGGCTATTTTGGAACGATATTGATGATTCTACCAATCATCGTATTCTCATTTAATCATTCACCTATGATTTCATCATTTGTTGTGAAACAGAGAGCTACGTATGGAATCGAAGCCACTGATGCTAAATGTGCGCAAATACAAAAGGTTTGTTATATCATGACATTCGCTGTTGTTATGTTCTTCGTTTGGAGTAGTGCATTGAGCTTGACTCCAGATGATATAAAAATGGCAAAAGAACAAAACTTATCAATTCTTTCATATCTTGCTAATGAGCTTAATTCGCCTGTAATCACTATTGCAGCTCCAATTATTGCTTTTGTGGCTATTACAAAGTCTTTCCTTGGCCATTATATCGGAGCATTTGAAGTAATGCGTGACATGATTATTAAGTTCGGTAAATCACGTGGAAAAGATATTGAAGAAAAAACAATTAAGACAGTAATCCTTACTTTCGTTGTATTATCATGCTGGTTTGTTGCTTATACAAATCCAAGTATTCTTGGACTTATTGATTCTCTAAGCGGTCCTTTAGTTGCTGCTATCTTATGTCTATTACCGATGTATGCGATTCAAAAAGTGCCAGTACTAGCTAAATACAAAGGGAAAATGAGCAACGTATTTGTTATTATTGTAGGTGTACTTACAGTTTTAGCAAGTATTAGGTCATTATTCTAATTCACTACTGTTGGTTTTAGTATCAAAATAGTTGGATCTGAGAAAAGAAGGAGCAAGTTTTGAATAGTTTTTTTCAAAACTTGCTCTTAAAATATTCTAATGAATTAATTTTACAAATAAGTTTATTCATATTAGTCATCTAGCGTTTTGGTTATATACTCATCCAATATTATCAAGACCTAAATCGAGAAATTTTAAATATCAAGCGCCTAACGTATTATATATCCCTAATATGTTAGGCGCTTTTATTTTGGATAATAAATTTTGAACCTGAATTTGAATAGTATCTCTATTTGATGCTTATTTAATATTGTAAAATTTGTATTGAAAATTCGAGGTTTTAAAAGTACCATATACATATTCAAACATTTGAAGATGTATATGGTACTTTTGAAAATTGAGGAAAATTAACGGAGGGATTTCAATGGGAAACGAAATGCAACAATTTAAAGCAGATTTCTTTAAAGCCTTAGCACACCCTTTGCGAATAGGTATCTTAGAATTATTGTCAGAAGGTGAAAAAAGCGTAAACGAAATTCAAGATATTCTAAATAAGGAAGGTTCAGCTGTTTCTCAGCAATTAAGTGTACTACGTTCAAAAAACATTGTTGTTGGTAGAAAAGATGGAAAAAGAGTTTTATATTCTTTACGAGACCCTATTATTGTGGATTTATTGGTGGTTGCACGGAAGATTTTTAACAACCATTTAATCGATACGATTTCAATGTTAGAAGAGCTAGATGGAGCAGAAAGTGAAATGATGGCTAAGGAGGGATAGGTTGAGTATTGAGGTTAAGAAAGAAGATATCATCCAACATGGGATTGAAACATTTCGCTCATTAGGAGCTCATTACGTTTGTGAAGTTTGTATAAAAAGTGGAAATTCTTGTTGTTTTTCATGCCAACATTTACAAGATGGAGTTGGATGTCGAAAAAGAAATACTGCTTGTACAGCTTGGTTATGTGGAATTCAAGGTTTTTTATTTGATCAAATAGGATTACTGGATGAATGGAATCGTTTTTGGAGTGAAATTCCAGGACAAATGTTTCGTAGAGATATTACTCCAGATAAGGTAAGGATTAGATCGTTTATTGATACGAAGAAGCTAGATAGTCGAGCCGGAGAACGTCTAGCAGAAAGATTGAAATCCTATGTACAACAAGGTGGAGATATAGGTGAATTGGAGTGTCATTTAAGTAAAACATATAGTAAATATTAGGGTGGTTTTTCTTTTTGTGAAAAGGACAATTTTCTGTATAAGGGACCGAGAAATACATTTGTAATCCAGATCTATTAAAAATAGAAAAGAAGGGTTTGTAATGAGAAAGTTATTTACAGGAAGGTTTGAAGGATATTCATTAGCACATTTTCAAAAGGATCTTCTTTCAGGAATGATTGTTGGAGTTGTTGCGATTCCACTTGCTATGTCTTTTGCTATTGCCTCTGGTGTTAAGCCAGAGTATGGGATTTATACAACCTGTATTGCTGGAATACTCATTTCACTGTTTGGTGGTTCGAAGTATCAAATTGGAGGACCTACAGGTGCTTTTGTTCCGATTCTTTTAGGAGTTGTAATTACCTATGGATACGAAAATTTACTACTCGCGGGTTTGTTAGCTGGAATTATTTTATGTCTTATGGGAATCTTCAAGCTAGGCTCTTTAATTAAGTTTATTCCACGTCCTGTAACAATTGGTTTTACTTCAGGTATTGCTGTTATTATTTTTACGGGACAAATTGCTAGTTTTTTAGGTTTAACAGGTATAAAAAAGCATGAGGAATTTCTAGCGAATTTGAAGGAACTCTTCACTCATATCAGTACTACCAATTTTTATAGTGTTATAACTGCTTTGATTTGCTTTTTTGTTATACTCATAACACCAAAGATTTTACCAAAAGTGCCTGGTTCATTAGTAGGTGTTGTTATTTCAACTGTAATTGCAACTGTATTTTTCTCAGGTTATGTACCTACTATTGGTACAGCATATGGTACGATTCCAAATACACTTCCTCAGTTTGATATACCAGAAATCACATTAGAACGTATAAAGCAGTTAATTGGTCCTGCATTTGTTATTGCGATGCTCGGTGGAATTGAATCACTTTTATCCGCTGTCGTGGCAGATGGTATGACAAATAGTAAACACAACAGTAACAAAGAGCTTATCGGTCAGGGGATTGCCAATATTGTTACCCCGTTATTTGGCGGAATTCCGGCAACTGGAGCGATTGCACGTACAGCAACTAATATTAAGAGTGGAGCTGTATCTCCGATGGCGGGTGTTATTCACGGAGGATTTGTGTTATTTACACTTCTACTGTTAGCGCCATATGCTTCACATATTCCACTTGCTAGTATGGCCCCGATTTTAATGGTGGTAGCTTGGAATATGAGCGAGCAGAAACATTTTTATCACATACTTAAAATGAAGACGGGAGATTCTCTTGTATTATTGGTAACATTTTTACTTACTGTATTTACTAGTTTAACAACAGCTGTAGAGATTGGTCTTATATTAGCTATTATTTTGTTTACAAAACGTATGAGTAATATGCTTGTCATATCAAAAGTGCTTCCTGATCATACAAAAAGAAATGAAAAATTGCTACCACATGTGGTAAATAAAGCTCATGATTGCCCACAAATTAGCATTTATACAATAGAAGGGCCATTATTTTTTGGGGCTGCTCAAACATTTGAACAAAATATTTTAGCGACTATTCATTATAAACCTAATGTTTTAATTTTACGTATGGGAAAAGTTCCTTTTATTGATACCACAGGAGAGTCTTACTTTAGGAATATTGTTCAGCACTTCAAAAAACAAGGTGGCGTACTTCTTATTTCTGGAATTCAATCAGAGCTAAAAGCCAATCTAGATAAGAATGGATTGTACGCTGAGATTGGGGAAGAAAACTTTTTTAATCATACCGGAGAAGCAATTAATTGTGCTTTAGGACATCTGAATACAAAAAAATGTATAGGGTGTAAGCATTTTGCTTTTCATGAATGTACAGGGCTTTCTCAGCAATCTCAGGAAATCAATACAATAAAGAATAAAGAAAATGCATTAGATTTTTAAAAATTTCACTTCACATACAAAGTTTGTTTGAGTTAATCCACTTTTTTAATCATTTTATTAAAAAAGTAGAGAAGAAGAAAGTTTGCTTTGGAGAATGTGGAGAAGATTTTTTACAAGGTGTGAACAAGTAGTTTTTTTTATACATTCAACAAATAAGTATCAAACAGCAAGAAGAGAATATTTTCCCTACATTTAAACGAAAAACGGAAATTAAAAATAATATTTATTTAATAGAATAAACGAAAACGAGTGGAGGAAATAAAAATATGCCTAATTTACCAAATTGTCCAAAATGTAATTCAGAATACACTTACGAAGATGGGAATCTTTTTGTTTGTCCAGAATGTGCTCATGAGTGGACTTTAGAATTAGAAGCTGAAAATAGTGAAGATACAAAGGTAATTAAAGATGCAAATGGAAATATTTTAAACGATGGTGATTCTGTAACAGTAATTAAAGATCTTAAAGTAAAAGGAACTTCATCAGTTGTAAAAATTGGTACAAAAGTAAAGAGTATCCGATTAGTTGATGGAGATCATGATATTGATTGTAAAATTGATGGTTTTGGAGCTATGAAATTAAAATCTGAATTCGTTAAAAAGGTATAAATACAAATTTTGTTACATCAAAATTAGTTTGAAGTTAATGAATATACACTGTTTTTCAGCTGTACCCCGTGCCCGACAACTTAAGAATTTCGAATTACCCTGAAATGATAAAATGAACTTTTTGGTTATGATTCAGCAGATTTTTTTTGAGTACCATGAAATTTTAGCTTGCTAGCGATATAGTACTGCCGAAATATTTGAAATAGCTATAAGACTATTCTTTCGATGGTATGATGAAAGATGTGGAAAAGGAATAGGAATAGGTCTCAATCAGACCTCAATATTAATCTTCACCATTAGCAACAAAAAACCACCTCTCATAAAGGTGGTTTTTCAGTATTAATATATTTTAACTATTCACGTCTAAATGGACCTTTTGGAGCAATAAGCTCTAAATTAGTACCATCTGAATCGGGGAAGTAGACAACTCCTGTACCAAATCCAGTTTTCTAGCCGTCTTCTTGAAAGATAATTGGTTCGTCATCTGGGTGCTATCCTATGCCCATCAAGCTAACAAAATGGATTGCCTCTGAAACAAAAAATGATTTTTATTACTATAAAAAACGTAAAGTATCTGTTTTTAGAAAAAATTAATTTTTATAAATTGATGGAGATATAACTCAATTCTTTTATATATGTAGTTAAATATGATTGTCAGAATGAACTTAAAGTAATTATGATTTCTAGAAATACGAACTGATGTTTTGAATTGGTTTAAAGTTGCTGGAACAAAATAAAACCAATTGAGCAAAAAACTTGCAAAAATAAAAAGAGAGATGTATATTAATTGATGTATCAATAATTGATACATCAATTAATATTTTAACAAGAAAGAAAAGGAATATTTTATGAAGGAAATGTTCGTAAATATCAGTGGAGAAGAACGCAAAATACTTATTCATGTTCTATTACAGATGCAAAAAAATGTAGAGAATATTAAAGAATAGAGAGTGTAGGGGGCAGAATAGTGTGGAAATAATCGCAGCTATTTTAGTCGGGATCGTAGCATTAGAACATTTGTTTATCATGATCCTTGAAATGTTTTTTATTGATTCAAAAGTAGCGAAACGTGCTTTCAAATTACCGAAGTATTTAGAAGGAGATCGAAACGTAGCCATTATGTTTGCAAACCAAGGTTTATATAATGGATTTTTAGCGGCTGGTCTCATTTGGGGACTTGTACTTGGGCTCAATCCAATTGGTTATATGGTCCAATTATTTTTCGTGATTTGTGTGGTGATAGCAGCTATTTTCGGAGGTTTCACATCTAATAAATCAATTATTGTGAAACAAGGACTTCCAGCTGTTTTAGCATTGGTTGCCCTTTTATGTATAATATAGAATCAAAGTTTTTCAATAAAAGAACTCATTTTTGAAAAGAATACGCTATTCTTTCTTTAGAATTATAGGAAAGGATGGCGTTTTTGTATGTCTATTTCTATATGTAGTGAATTATAATTATTCTCTCAAGGGACTCAACTGCTTTTCAGCTTTTGGATATATTTTCATCCATCTTTGTTTCCTCCTATTGTTGGATAGTGTAATAATTGATAAAAATTTTGATGAAATTGGATTATAGCGATTGATCAAAAAAGTTAGTGATTAAAAATATTATTCTTTAGTACATACATTTTTAAGATGTTAAATATATTTCATAATAGTCTCTGTAAGATAGGGATAAGTAGAATAGTACTTTTTATAACTTTGAATGTCATTCATAATAGCACCAGTAAGAAGAAAACAAGCTTTACGGTACTACTAGTTACCAAAGATGTTACAGTAGTTTATTTAGAATCAGATTGATTGAAAGGTTGTACTATATGGCCTAATAATTTCGAAAAAATGTCGGTGTGGCATAAAATAATTATGGAGGTTAAAGATATGAGTACTTCAAATTTGAATGAAATAAGTAAACAAATTTTAAAAGAGGAGGAAACACTTCAATTTTCCTCTTTTACAAATGAAGATGCCTTGCAACTAGGTTTATTTATCGTTGAAACAGCAAAGCGAGAGGGGAAATTGATTGCTGTTGATATAACGAAAAATGGTGTGCAATTATTTCATTTCAAGATGACAGGAACAAATGAGGAAAATACGAAATGGATTGAGCGTAAAAAACGAGTCGTTTCCCTGCATGATCGTAGCTCGTATTATATGCAGATACAAAGTGAAATAACTGGGGTCTCCTATAATGAAAAATATCTTTTAGATACTTCAGAATACGCTGCGTTTGGTGGATGTTTTCCTATCAGAATAAAAAACGTAGGGGTTATTGGAATGATAACAGTTTCAGGATTACCACCAGAAGAAGATCACGAATTGGTAATAAGGGCAGTTAAAAATCATTTGAAGCAATAGTAAAAATAAATGTGATGGTTAAGTAAAAGCCAAGAATGAACATATTATTGTTCGTTTTTGGCTTTTTATTATTTTTTCTTATAGTCGGCTAAGAGGGTTCTTTTACAGGTAGTACTTAATTTTGCAATGTTCTTTAAATTGCATCGTTTTGTTCGAGTGAGCGAAATTGCTGTAATTGAAGATGCTCTAAATTAATGTGAAATTTGGTGATTAAAGTAGCTACATTTCATATTTGTGTAAATATGAAACAAGCAGGATACATGAATAGAGAATGGGTAAAATAGTACCGAATGATGATTAGATTTTATGAATGATGTTATAAGGCTTTTTTTAGGAAAACTGAAGGAAGCAGTGTGTTTAGATTTAGAATGACTGGCAATGGGTGCTAGGAAGTTCAATGATTCAAAAATGAACTCATTTAAACGTATACTATCTTCGAGATGTATCATTTTGAAGAATATTAAAACTTAGGAGGAACGGAATTATGACAAAAGATTTCTATACTGCACTGAAAGAAAGACGTACTTACTATGGGATTAATAAAGAGGTACAAGTATCGGATGAAAAAATTAAAGAAATCGTGGAGTTTGCTGTGAAATATACTCCATCCGCTTTCAATTCTCAAACTGCACGATTAGTTGTATTATTTGGTGAAGCTCATGATAAATTATGGGATATTACCACTGAAACATTAAGAAAAGTAGTTGGAGATGGAGACTTTTCAGGAACGCAACAAAAAATGGATTCTTTTAAAGCTGGTTATGGAACAGTATTATTCTTTGAAGATGAGGCTATCGTTAAATCGCTTCAAGAAAAGTTTGCTGCATATGCTGAAAACTTCCCAATTTGGTCACACCAAGCATCAGGTATGCACCAATTAGTCGTGTGGACAGGTTTAGAAGCAGAGGGATTAGGGGCATCATTACAACATTATAATCCATTAATTGACGATGAGGTAAAACAAGAATGGAATGTCCCTGCTAATTGGAAACTAATTGCACAAATGCCATTTGGTAATCCAACAGCTGCACCAGGTGAAAAAGAATTCCAACCACTTGAAGAGCGTGTGAAATTTCATAAGTAATATTCGAATGTAATAATACGGTCTAGCTATAGTAGAGTTATTCGCTCTTTTTCGGGAAAGGGCCATGCTATTGATGAAATCGGAAAAATACTATTATATAAAAAAAGAACAAGGCGATCATTTTTGATTGCCTTGTTTGACATTTGTACAATTAATCTACGCATTAAGCTAACAGCATGAATCATTATTTATATTATCGGGTTATTGTTACCAAACGTTTTTCAACACTATTTTTCCTATTGCTTTATTCGACTCCAAATGATCATGTGCTTGTGCAACTTCATCAAACGTAAAAGATTTAGAATCTAGCAATGGACGAAGTTTTCCTTCTTCTACAATTTGCGTTATTTTCGTTAAGATTTCTCCGCAATCATTACGCTTATCTGTATGTAATATTTTTAACGCCATAAAAGTAACGTGCAGAGAGAGTCCTTTTGCGTGTAAAGGAGAGAGGTCATGGGTTGAACGAGCTGCAATAGTTACGACAGTTCCATTGACCGCAGCAGCTTCAAAAGAATGATCAAGATTCTTGCCGCCTACTGTATCAAATATAACTTCAAATCCGTTTCCATTCGTATGTTTTTGTACATATTCTTGAACAGATTCTTCTTTATAATTAATAGCTATATCGGCTCCTAAACGATGGGCTATTTCCATTTTGTTTTGCTGAGAAGCTGTTGTGAAAACTTTAGCGCCTGCCCATTTAGCTAGTTGAATGGCTACGTGTCCTACGCCACCAGTAGCTCCATGAATGAGAACATTTTGACCAGGTTTAATATTTGCACGATCAAATAAAGATTCCCAAGCTGTAATTGCAACTAATGGTAGAGCAGCAGCTTCTTCCATTGTTAAATTGTTAGGTTTGTGAGCAATTAATCGTGCATCAGCAAGCATAAATTCTGCAAGTGCACCTCCAGTTTCTTTAAAACCTCCGGCACATCCGTATACTTTATCCCCTGATTTGAATTTCGAAACACCTTCTCCTACTTCAATAACAATACCAGCTACATCGCCGTGTAATATAGCTGGAAACTCAGGAGCGACGGCTGAAACGGCACCACTACGCATTTTTGTATCGATTGGATTTACACTTGTTGCTTTTACATCGATTAGAACATGACCTGGTAAAAGTTTTGGTTTTGAAACTTCTTCTAATTGAAATACAGATGAATCCCCAAAAGAATGGATAATTTGTGCTTTCATAGTTTATACCTCCTGTTTGTGGTTATAGCATAGCAAAGTACGGAAAATAAGTATAATATTTTGAATTTTGTTAGTGAGAATTTTATATAGAGAAGGGGAAAGTACGTGAAATAATGTAACGTACTTGCGAAAGCAATTGTAAAGCTTTATGAAGAAAGGGTAGATGTTATTTTTGCAGCATGATTTATTCATTATGTTTATCCCGCTATTTGCCGGGCAGTAAGACCCCCGCCTCAAAATTCAGCGAAAGCAAAGAAGTTAGGTGGGAGTTGGGCTGCTCGTAAAAGCCCGATTGGTGAAGGCTAATAATCAGTGGGGATGAACAAAACCTCCACTGATTAAAGTTTCACTTTATTCGGAGCGACAGGGGATTTAGCGAAACGCAAAATTTACCCTGCTTTATATAAACTATTTAGTAATCAAAATATACCAAAATCTATTTCGATTATCGGTATTGGCAGAAGGGCAATGTCAGATGTGGAATTTCAAACAAAGGTGGAACAATCCCTTGCTACATTTTCTAGAATATCTTCTGATGACGAATCAGGAGTAGAAGAATTTATTAGCACATTTCGTTATTGTCAATTAGATACAGCGAATATAGTGGGCTATCAAGATTTACTGAGCCTTGTAAAAAAGCGTGAAACAGAATTAAATATTTCTGAAAACCGTATGTTTTATCTATCTGTTGTACCAGAAGTATTTGATGTGATTGCTTTAAATATTAAAGAGAGTGGATTGTGGACTACAAAAGGATTAAACCGTCTTATTATAGAGAAGCCTTTTGATTATAATGTAACGTCTGCTCGCGAGTTTAACCGGAAATTAATTGAAGATTTTGATGAAACTGATATTTATTATATCAATCATTATCTTTGAAAATGAATGGTAACCAGGAATACACTTAGAAAAGTATTACAAAATAAATAGTATTTAATTCAAGACATTTTTATTGACGATAATAATTTATGTGGTTAATATACTAGACATAGGATTACTTAATTACTAAAAGTAATTAGATATAAAATATTTCGTTAAGTTCTATAAATAAGTAAGTTGCAGTAGAAATGCTTTGAATTGCCACTATTAATATTGGGGACAATGAGAGAGCGAAAGGTATAAAAAGAATTGGAATTAGATAACTCTTTGTTTTTTATAAAAACAGGAAGTATAAGAGTATGAGCTTCTGTACAATTCATTTTTAGTATATTGACGAGGATTATACAACAAGAGGGGGACTGAACTTGGAATCAATGACCTTTGTTTTATTTGGAGCGACAGGGGACTTAGCGAAACGCAAAATTTACCCCGCGCTATATAACTTATATAGAGATCAAAAGCTTCCAAAGCAAATATCTGTTATCGGGCTTGGAAGACGTCAAGTATCTCATGAAGATTTTCAAGAAAGAATAAAAGAATCAATAGAGACGTTTTCTCGTCAGAGGGAAGAAGGTACTCCGGAACTGGAAGGTTTTTTAGATAATTTTCGCTATTGTCCATTAGATGTGAGTAAGCCGGAAGACTATGAGAGATTATTACAAGTCGTTCGTGAAAGGGAAGAAGAACTACATATAAAAGGTAATAGAATGTTTTATCTTTCCGTTGCTCCTGAATTTTTCGAGACGATTGCTTTAAATATTAAGGAAAGCGGACTTGATAAAACGGATGGATGGAAACGTCTGATGATTGAGAAACCATTCGGGCACGACCTTACATCTGCTCGTGAGCTGAATGATAAGCTTAGTCGCACGTTTGAAGAAGACGAGATATACCGTATTGATCATTATTTAGGTAAACCGATGATTCAAAACCTTGAAGCGCTAGAATTTGCAAATCCTGTTCTCCAGTCGATTTGGAATAAAGAACATATAGCGAATGTACAAATCACAGCTAGTGAAACAGTTGGGGTTGAAGAAAGGGCAGGATATTATGACCAGGCAGGAGCCATTCGAGATATGGTTCAAAATCATATGTTACAAATATTAATGATGACTGCTATGAATCTGCCGGAAAAGGTTAATGCGTGTGAAATTCGAGAGGAAAAACGAAAAGTAATGGAGACGCTTCGTAAAGTGAAAAAAGAAGACGTTCAAAACCATATCGTTCGCGGTCAATACGCTTCAGGAGAGATAAAAGGCGGGCAAGTTGTAGCATATAAAGAGGAACCAGGAGTAAATCCTTCTTCTAACATAGACACATTTGTTGCTGCTCGCTTGTGGATCGATAATCCGTTTTGGACTGGCGTTCCATTTTATATACGAACAGGAAAACGAATGAAAGAAAAGTCTACTCGTATTGTAATCGAATTTAAAAATACGTTAAAACAGCAATATCAAGATAATAATCCAAATGCAGAACCTAACTTATTAATAATTGAAATTAGCCCAGGTGAGAACGTTTCATTACAGTTAAATAGTAAAAATCCATTGAAAAATGGAGAAATTGAACCGATGCGTATTAACTTTACTTGTGACCAGGCGGATGTGGGAGTACCTGAAGCGTATGAGAGACTCATTCATGATGCTGTGAGTGGAGACGCTACATTCTTTGCACATTGGAGAGAAGTTGAATTGTCATGGGAATGGGTACAACCAATTCTTGAAGCGTTCGAGGAAAACTTATTACCGCTTCATGAATATGAGTCTGGTTCATATGGTCCAGAAGCGTCTAATGAACTGTTGCAAGAAAGTGGATTTAAATGGTGGTTAGATCAAGAGACGGAAAAATAAGTACTTTCTTTCATGAAAGCATTTAGGGAGACGATTACTATGACACAAAACATAAATCAATTAGCAGTGAATACACTTCGTACGTTATCGATTGATGCTATTAATGCGGCAAACTCAGGTCATCCGGGTCTTCCGATGGGAGCAGCACCAATGGCTTATGCATTATGGGCGAATCATTTAAATTACAATCCTAATCACCCAGAATGGTTTAACCGTGATCGTTTCGTTTTATCGGCGGGACATGGATCTAGTCTGTTATATAGCCTGCTTCATTTAGCTGGATATGATGTTTCAATTGATGACTTGAAAAACTTCAGAAAGTTAAATAGTAAAACACCAGGACATCCTGAGTTTGGTCATACTTCTGGAGTCGAAGCGACGACAGGCCCGTTAGGACAAGGGATTGCCAATGCTGTCGGAATGGCAATGGCAGAAGCGCATTTAGCGGCGAAGTTCAATAAGGATAGTCACTCTATTATAAATCACAATACGTACGCTTTAGTCGGAGATGGTGACTTAATGGAGGGTGTCGCTTATGAAGCGATGTCAATGGCAGGACATATGAAACTTGGCAAGTTAATTGTACTGTATGATTCAAATGAAATTTCACTTGATGGTGAATTAGGCATTGCTTTCTCTGAAGATATTCAGAAAAGGGCAGAATCTGTACATTGGCAATATGTAAGAGTTGAAGATGGAAACGATGTCGATGCTATTACAAAAGCTATTCAATCAGCGAAAGAAAATACGGATCAACCTACTCTTATAGAAATTAGAACTATTATAGGTTATGGAAGTCCAAAAGTTGCTGGAACGAACAAAGCACATGGTAATCCGCTTGGCGTAGAAGAGGCAACAGCGACAAAACAAGTGTATGGTTGGGATTATGAGGAAGATTTCTTTGTACCTGAAGAAGTAAAAGCTCATTTTAATGAACTGAAACAAAAAGGTATTGAAAAAGAAAATGACTGGAATGAGCAGTTCAACTCATACAGAGAGTCGAACCCTGCACTAGCAGATGAATTAGAAAAAGCGATTACAGGTGATGTTTTAATTGAAGCGAAAGACATTCTATCCTTTGATATTGAAAAAACGATTTCCACTCGTGTTGCAAGTGGGGAAGCTATTAATCATTATGTGAAATCGATTCCTTCTATTTTCGGTGGAAGTGCAGATCTTTCTCATTCCACTATGACAGATATAAAAGGTGAAGCTGTGTACGCGGTAGAATCGTATGCTGGACGAAATATATACTTCGGTGTACGTGAACATGCAATGGGCGCGGCAGCGAATGGACTGGCTCTCCATGGAGGAGTAAAACCTTTCGTAAGTACATTCTTTGTATTTAATGATTACCTTCGTCCATCGATTCGACTGGCTGCACTGCAAAATTTACCTGTTACTTACGTATTTACACATGATTCGATTGCTGTAGGAGAAGATGGTCCAACGCATGAACCAATTGAACAATTGGCAGCGCTTCGAGCAATTCCTGGTCTAACAGTTATCCGTCCGTCAGATGCAAATGAAACAGCAAGTGCTTGGGCGTATGCTTTACAGCAAACGGATGGTCCAGTCGTTTTAGTACTGAGCCGTCAAAATTTACCGGTGTTTAATGAAACGAAAGCGAACATAGAGAATCTCTCTAAAGGAGCTTACGTATTAACACAAACAAATGAAAATCCGGATGTAATTTTAATTGCGACAGGTTCTGAAGTATCCTTAGCTGCTAGTGCGAAAGCAAAATTAGAAGAAGAACAAGTTTCTGTTCGCATCGTTGCAATGCCGAGCTGGGAGTTATTCGATCGCCAATCGAACGAATATAAAGAATCCGTTCTTCCGTCTTCTGTAACGAAACGAGTATCTCTTGAGATGGGTGTATCTCTAGGTTGGGAACGTTATGTAGGACAAGAAGGAAAAGTACTATCAATTGAAACATTTGGAGCTTCAGGAACTGGAGCTGAAGTCATGAATCTATTTGGATTTACGACAGAAAATGTTGTTCAAATTACAAAAAATGTGTTGAATTCTTAAGCTATGACTGTGAATACCTTTCTGTACATACTAACATTTCAGTGCTGAAAGGTATTCCAGATTGTAGTGATATGGATTTTTAATAAAAGATGATTTGAGGAGGAATTATATTATGCAAGTAGGATTAATTGGGTTAGGTAAAATGGGATTAAATTTAGGGAAAAATTTAATGGATCATAAACATGAAGTAGTAGCATTTGATTTAAATACGAGCGCAGTAGAAGAAATGAAAGAGTACGGGGCAACGGGTACATCTAGTTTAAGTGAACTTGTTCAGTCATTACAATCACCAAGAATTCTTTGGGTAATGGTACCACACGCTGTTGTTGATTCTGTTATTGATGAGGTTACACCACTTTTATCAAAAGGAGATATTTTAATTGAAGCTGGTAATTCACATTATAAAGAGTCTATCCGCCGATATGAGCAATTAAAGAAAGATGGCATTCACTTTATGGATGCAGGAACTTCTGGCGGAATGGAAGGCGCTCGTAATGGTGCTTGTTACATGATCGGAGGAGATCAAGAAGCTTGGGACATCGTTGAACCTATCTTCCGCGATACTGCTGTAGAAAATGGATTCTTATATGCTGGAAAAGCTGGTAGTGGTCACTTCTTAAAAATGGTTCATAACGGAATTGAATACGGTATGATGGCTGCTATTGGTGAAGGATTTGAGATTCTAGAGAAAAGTGAATTTGACTACGATTATGAAAAAGTATCAAGAGTATGGAACAACGGTTCAGTAATTCGTTCTTGGTTAATGGAATTAACAGAAAATGCATTTTCTAAAGATGCAAAACTGGATGAAATTAAGGGTGTTATGCATTCTTCTGGTGAAGGAAAATGGACAGTAGAAACAGCATTAGACCTTCAAACAGCAACTCCTGTTATCGCAATGTCTCTATTAATGCGCTACCGCTCATTAGACAATGATACATTTACAGGAAAAGTTGTAGCAGCTCTGCGCAATGAATTTGGCGGACATGCAGTAGAAAAGAAATAAAGTGAAACTTTAATAAATAGGGGCTTTATTCCATACCAATCGGGCTTTTACGGGATAAGCATATTAAACATGTAACTCATCAACGTTTAAAAACTGGAGGGAATTGATCATGAAATTTTTTATTGATACTGCAAATCTTGAGGACATAAAAAAAGCATATAAACTTGGAGTTTTAGCTGGTGTTACAACGAATCCTTCTTTAGTAGCAAAAGAGGGCGTTAAGTTTGAAGACCGTATCGCAGAAATTTGTCAGGCAGTACCTAAAGTTGAGTCTGTTTCGGCAGAAGTAACTCCAGATGCTGTTACAGCTGAAGAAATGATTGCTCAAGCAGAAGAATTAATTAAAATTAACGGTGGCGATAAAAACGTCACGATAAAACTTCCAATGACGCTAGCAGGATTAGAAGCTTGTCGCTATCTTACTGAAAAAGGTGTGAAAACGAACGTTACACTTATTTTCACTGTGAACCAAGCACTTTTAGCTGCTCGAGCGGGTGCAACGTACGTTTCTCCATTTTTAGGACGCTTAGATGATATTTCTGAAGATGGTGTATTATTAGTTGCTAAAATTGCTGAATTATTCGATGTTCATCAATTAGATACACAAATTATTGCGGCTTCTGTCAGACATCCAGATCATGTAACTCGTGTAGCGATGGCAGGTGCTCATATTGCAACAATTCCTTATAAAGTAATTGAACAACTTGCTATGCACCCATTAACAGACCAAGGTATTGAGAAGTTTGCTGCGGATTGGGCGAAAGCTCCTAAATTATAATGCATGAAAGTGAAGGTGCTTTCCGAAAATTGCTTTTCATGAGAGGACAAATCCTAAGTAACTTCATCGTTTAAACTGGATCCTGAGTTTGTAGTCTTACTACGTGAAAACAGCAGAGAAGAAAGTGTCATTCACTTTTAAAAAAGGAAAAATTGATCGCGCGAAGCATTTATCACAATAACATTATAATTATTAAAGAGAAATCCCCTTATTAGAGAGATGAGTTATAGTGTATCTCTAATAAGGGAGATTCTTTTTATATAAATCATTATGATGTGAAGATGCTTTTAAGTGTATAGCAATATGTAAAGGTATCTTTTACTCAAGTAAGAACTATATAGGTTCTTTTAATTATATAGTAATTATGAAAGGGTTTACATAAAGGGGGATTGAGTATGAATATGTACCTTTTAATGATTACATTATTATCAATCGTAATTGTTATTTTAGGGGTGTCGTGGTGGAGATGGCATGCGTTTATTAGTTTAACGGTTGCAAGTTTGTTTTTAGCAATTATGTCTGGAATGCCAATGGATAAAATAGTGAGTGCTTATGAAACAGGAGTGGGAAGTGTTCTAGGGCATTTAGTAGGTATTTTAGTATTAGGTACAATTTTAGGGAAAATGATGGCAGAGTCAGGTGCTGGAATGCAAGTGGCAGAGTTCTTTATTAAATCCTTTGGGATAAAAAACTTACCATGGGCTATGTTAATTGCAGGTTTTATTATTGGAATCCCGGTGTTTTTTGAAGTAGGCATTTTAATATTACTGCCGTTAGTAATTTCAATTCATAAAACAACGAAACAAAATATTTTATTAATAGCATTACCAGCAATTGCTGGGCTATCTGTCGTGCACGGTCTTGTTCCTCCGCATCCAGGGGCCATAGTTGCAATTGGTATTTATAAAGCGAATCTTGGGAATGTACTAATGTATTCACTCATTATTACATTTTTTGCAGCGATTATTGCAGGTCCTATATTTGCGAAATGGATTCACAAACGTGTAATTCCTGAAAATGAGCCAGAATTGATTCGTGTAAATACAAAATCAACGAAATTACCAGGAATAGGAGTTTCATTTTTAGTTATATTGTTACCTGTTATGTTAATGGTTTTAGCTGCAGCAGCTCCTTATGTGCCTCTTTCTAATACTTTGATGAAGATTATCACATTAATCGGTAGTCCTATCATTGCACTATTGATTGCATGTTTTGCGGCGTTCTATTTTCTTGGATTTCGTCAAGGTATCGATAAAAAAGCTATTAAGAAGATAACAGAAGATAGCTTATTACCAATCGGTTCAATTGTTGCGATTATTGGTGCCGGCGGGGGTTTTAAGCAAATTCTTATCGATAGTGGGGTAGGGAATGCTATTGCTCAAATGTCTGAACATTTAGCTCTATCTCCAATTGTATTAGCATTTATAGTAGCTGGTTTAATTCGAATTGCGACAGGGTCAGCGACAGTCGCCTTAACAACAGCAGCGGGTATCGTTTCGCCAATCGTTGAAAATACAACAGGTGTGAACTTAGAGTTACTCGTTATTGCAACAGGTGCAGGAGCATTAATGTTTTCACACGTAAACGATGCTGGTTTTTGGATGGTAAAAGAATACCTAGGGTTAACAGTGAAAGAAACATTTAAAACATGGACGGTATTAGAAACGTTACTTTCATTTATCGCTTTTGGAGGAGTTTTACTACTCGATATGTTTGTTTAAAATAAGGATATTTTTATATGAATGTAGAGAGATAACTTTAGCACATAACGTTATGAATAGATAAAATAAATGTATTTTTATGGTTCTTATATTATTAGGATACTATAGGGATTTTTTGTTAGGAGGAAGAAATGGTGAGCTCAAAATATATGATTGGTGTAGACATTGGGACAACTAGTACAAAATCAGTTCTATTTTCTACTGATGGATCTGTTATTGCTAGTCATGGAATTGAATATCCTTTATATTCTCCTACGCCTGAAACAGCGGAACAAGACCCAGAAGAAATTTTTCGTGCAGTAATAAATACGATTAAAGAAACTATACGATCAAGTAGTGTACAGCCAAGTGATATTCTTTGTGTCTCTTTTAGTTCGGCAATGCATAGTCTCATTGCTGTAGATGAAAAGGGGAATCCATTAACGGGATGTATTACTTGGGCAGATAATAGAAGTGCAAGCTGGGCGGAGAAAATAAAGAATGATATGAATGGTCATGAAATTTACCTTCGTACTGGCACACCAATTCATCCTATGTCACCGCTTTCGAAATTAGTTTGGCTACAGAATGAGAAGGCAGAGTTATTCGCAAAAAGTTATAAATTCATTTCTATTAAAGAATATGTTTTTTACAAGTTATATAAAGAGTATGTAATTGATTATTCTATAGCGTCAGCGACAGGGATGTTTAATTTGAAATCTTTAAAATGGGATGAAGAGGCTTTACATGTTGCGGGAATTACAGATGAAAAGCTTTCTAAACTTGTTCCAACAACGCACAGTTTAACAGGATTAGATGAAGAGCTTGCCAAAGAGATGAATGTACTTGTTTCTACGCCTTTTGTAGTAGGAGCGAGTGATGGAGTACTATCTAATTTAGGTGTAAATGCAATAGATCCTGGCGTTGTGGCTGTTACCATTGGTACAAGCGGTGCGATACGTGCTGTAACAGATCGTCCTGTAACAGATCCGAAAGGTAGAATTTTTTGTTATGCGTTAACTGAAGACCATTGGGTAATCGGTGGACCAGTAAATAACGGCGGTATGATTTTCAGATGGGCTCGTGACCAATTAGGCACTTCAGAGATTGAACTTGCGAAGCGTTTAGGGAAAGATCCATATGAAGTACTTACTGAAATAGCGGCAAAAGTGAATCCTGGATCTGACGGTTTATTATTTCACCCGTATTTAGCAGGGGAAAGAGCTCCTTTATGGAATGCAAATGCACGAGGATCTTTCTTTGGACTCGGATTGCATCATAAGAAAGAACATCTTATCCGTGCTGTTTTAGAAGGAGTAATTTATAACTTGTATACCGTTCTTCTCGCTTTAAAAGAGTTAATTGGCGAACCGAAAAAAATTCAAGCGACAGGCGGCTTTGCAAGGTCGGAACTTTGGAGACAGATGATGGCGGATATCTTCCATCAAGACGTATATGTTCCGGAAAGTTTTGAAAGCTCTTGCTTAGGAGCTGCAATCCTCGGTTTATATAGTTTAGGTGAAATAGATACATTATCCGTAGTTTCTGAAATGGTAGGTGCAGATTTTCATCATGAGCCAAACATGGAAAGTGTGGAAAAATATAAAGATTTAACGCCAATCTATATTCGTCTGTCCCGTCAATTGGAAGAAGAATATGAAAGTATAGCAGCGTATCAAAAAAAGTGGGTTTAAAAGCTATTTACCAAGAAAATATGGTAACGTATAAAGAAGTACTCCGATTTTTTTGGATACTCTTTCAACATAAAATATTTTAAGAAGCATGATGAACGTAAAATATAGGGAGAGAGGGTTATGAAAATGAAGGATAACAAAGAGTTTATTGGATATGTTGGAACTTACACGAAAGAAAATAGCGAAGGAATATATAAGTTTACTTTAGACACAGAAGCAAAAAAAATTAGTAATGTAACACTTGCCGCTAAGCTGGATAACCCTACATATGTAACGATTAACCAAAATAATGAATATCTCTATTCTGTTGTTAAGGAAGGCGAATCTGGCGGTGTAGCTGCGTATTCCATTGATAGTCATACTGGAGAACTAAAAGCGAGAAATAGACAAGTAGTAGAAGGTGCTTCTCCTTGTCATATTAGTGTTGATAGTGGAAATCATACAGTAGTTACAGCGAATTACCATAAAGGAACGATTGAGTCTTTTGAAATAAATGAAGAAGATGGAACTGTAAATCCTGCTTCATCTATTATGGCGCATGAAGGTTCAGGTCCGAATAAAGAAAGACAAGAAAAACCACATGCACATTACGCGGGGTACACTCCTGATGAAAAATATGTAGTGGGCGTTGATTTAGGGATAGATAAAATAATTACGTATGAAGTAAAAGATAGTACATTAATAGAAGTGAATCGTTTATCTGTAAATCCAGGAAGTGGTCCAAGACATATTACTTTTCATCCGAATGGAAAGTATGCGTATGTGATGACGGAGCTTAGTTCAGAGGTTATTGTGTTAACATATAATCCTGCAGAAGGATCCTTTACAGAATTACAGTATATTTCTACTGTTCCAGAACAATTTGATGAAAATAATCAAGGAAGTGCGATTCATATTTCTTCTGACGGCCGTTTTGTATATGCAGGTAATCGTGGTCATAATAGTATCGCTGTTTATAGCGTAGATCAAAATTCAGGTCAGCTTACATTTGTTGAACACACATCTACAGAAGGAAATTGGCCAAGAGACTTTGTATTAGATCCTACTGAAAAGTTCCTTGTTGCTACAAATGAAAAGTCACATAATCTTGTGTTATTTTCAAGAGATGAATCTACAGGTAAGTTAACACTTTTACAATCTGATGTTGTTGTGCCAGAGCCTGTTTGTGTGAAGTTTTTAAATATATAATTTTAGATGCCTAAACAAAAGCAAAGCGATATCGCTTTGCTTTTTATTATTTCTTTTTCGGTCTACGTACTAATTCGCCGCCGCAGTTTGGACAAACGTTATGTCTTTCTTCTGTACATGGTGCGCAAAATGTACATTCATATACACAAATGTATGCTTCAGAATCTTGTTCGAGCGATTGATCGCAAATTTGACAGTTTGTTTTCATTTCTAGTGCCATAATAAGTCTCCTTTTTAGTTAGAAAATTTATAATTTAATTATAATTCATTAAATAGAAATAGTCCTTTTCAATTGAAAGGAAATCGAATGATAAAGTTATGAATTGAAACGAAAGATGCTGGTTTATTTTAAAATTGATTATTTATTACAGTTGGAATATTATGAAATAGTCAAAAGACAACAGGGGGTATAGATTTTGACTAATCATAACGATCATTTAAAAGCAAACTGCGAAAAATGCTTCGGTCTATGTTGCGTTGCATTACCGTTCGCAGCATCGGTAGATTTTGCAGTGAATAAAGATGGTGGTAAACCATGTTCCAACTTACAATCAGATTTTAAATGTAGTATACATAAAAATCTTAGAGGAAAAGGTTATAAAGGTTGTACAGTATTTGAGTGTTTCGGTGCTGGACAGAAGATTTCTCAGGGTACGTTTAAAGGGATTGGTTGGCGGAAAGATGCAAAGCATGCAAGAAAAATGTACGATGCTTTTCCAGTTATGCATCAACTTCATGAAATGCTTTGGTATTTGAATGAGGCGATTCTTTTAAAGGCAACACAGCCAATTCATAAAGAGCTGGAGAACGCAATTGAGGAGACAGAGCGACTTTCGAATTTAAATCCAGATGAGTTAATGAAAATAAATGTTCCAATGCATAGGGCAGAGGTGAACATTCTTCTTTTAGAAACGAGCGAATTAGTATGGAAGGAAATGAATACTGCGCGTAAGAAACGAATCATTCACCGCGGAGCAGACCTTATGGGAGCGAATCTGAAAAAGAAAAATTTACAAGGTGCAAATTTAAGAGGAGCTTACTTAATTGCGGCTAACTTAAATGGTGCAGATTTAAGAGGGGCAGATCTCATCGGAGCAGATTTGCGAGATGCAGATATTCGCGGGGCTGATTTTACTAATAGTATTTTTCTGACGCAAGTTCAAGTTAATGCTGCTAGAGGGGACAAACATACGAAATTACCGAAATTATTGTCTCGTCCATCGCATTGGAGTGCGTAAAGAGTGAGGAGTATTTAGTGTGGAGATATTTCAGTATTTAGAAGAGATGCAAGAGGATGTCTTTTCGTTAGCAGTAGAGCAAATAGAAGCGAAGTATTATGATATATACCGATTTGTATTGGTTTTCACGACCAAGATCCAATAATGCGAACAGGCAGAGACTAAGAATCTCTGCCTGCTTTTTATTTCTTTTCAAAAGTAGTAATTAAAACGCTACATATAATAAGAATACCACCAATAAAAAAGTTACTATTTAATGTTTCATTTAAGAGCAACCAACCAAGTAACGATCCAACGATAGGTTGGAAGAAGAAAAATAAGGAGCCGATGCTTGCATCCAGTAATTCTAATCCTTTATTCCAAAGGAAAAAGGCACCTGCTGTTGAGACGATTCCTAAGTATAATATGCCTAATATTACGTACGTATTTACTGTTCCGATAGAGGCCGCTTGTAGCTCCCATATCATAAAAGGTGTAATAAAAAAGAGTGAAAAGAAAATTGCGTACGTTGTAATAACTAAGGATGAAAATTGGATTGAAGCGATTTTTACATAAATAGATAGTAAAGCCCACGTAATAGCGGCTCCAACTAAAATGATTGTTCCGATAAAATAGGAGCCGATTTCAATATCCCATCCGATTACGATAATGACACCGATTGTCGCTATTATAGTAGATAAAAGTCTACGAGCAGTTAGTTTTTCTTTCAAAATGAGCGCTGCAAATATAACCATAAATGCAGGTGTAGCTGATGTAACTAACGAGCCTGTATGAGCGTCGGATAATTTTGTTCCGATAAATTGGCATGTGATCGAAATGAAATAGCCGATAAATCCAATCCAAGCAAATAGGAGCCAATCTTTTTTGCGAATGGTTACTTTTTTTTTTTGCTTTTTCTCAGCCAGTTTCAAAATGCCATATAAAACAACAAAAGCGATAATAAAGCGTAGCCAAACGAGTGTTAGTGGTGGGATAAAATCGAGTACGTATTTGCTAACAACATACATACCGCCCCATATACTTGCTGCTAGTGATAAGTATATAGCTCCTAAAATTGTTTGTTTCATTTGAAATACCTCCGTCTATTTTTAGGGTAATATGAGCTCCCTAAGACGAGGCATAGTGTATGTGCTAAATGAATGCCCGTCTTAGTTTATAGACGGCCTACAGGTTGATCGTTTTCGAATGAAGTGTTGTAGTACATGAGTGCATTCCTCCTTCATAATTTTATAATGATATTATAACTTAATTTTCAGTTTATTGGAGGTTCTTATGAAATATATCGTTATAAAATCACATGTTAGCAATTATCCTAATCCAATTCGCTTAGAAGAGAGGGGTGTAGTGAAAATGATAGAGAGTTACGTTGGTCCAGAAGACTGGGAAAACTGGATGTTTTATCACGAAGAGAAGTATAACTGGAAAGGATGGGTTTGGTGAGAAGGAACAGATGATGAGAAGGGCTGGACACCAAAGGAAAACTTACAAAAATATTAGTAATACTATTTGTTTAATAATTAGGACACATATTTTTTGTTTGTGAGTATATTGGTTGTAGAGTAAAAAGTAGATTAATAGAGAAAGAGGAGGAGATTGTAATAACTAGAACCGTTATTTCTCATTTTTATAACGAAGAGTATTTACTACCATGGTGGCTTATGCATCACACGAAACTGTTTGATCATGGTATTTTAATTAATAAAGGTTCAACAGATCGTTCCGTTGAGATTTGTAAAAAATTCGCACCGCATTGGGAAGTGCGAGATTCTGTAAATCCAAAGTTTGATGCATATGCGACAGATCATGAAGTGATGAGGATAGAACAAGAAGTACAAGGATGGAAAATGGTTTTAAATACGACTAAGTTTCTTTGCATGCAAGATAAAAATCAGTTTTGGAAATCACTAAATGAATTGGGAGGGAGGATGTATTGGCTGGACGGGCTTATTATGGTTGATGATCCTAACTACAACTATCCGGACCTTAACTTTGGAATACCTTTAATGAAACAGCGATTTCATGGTTATTTACCAGAAGATTGGCCGTCATGGAGAAGAGGTAGATCTATTCATAATCATGAACATGGAAGTTATACGGTTGGAAGACATCTATCCGCGCATGAATCTATGATTTATCCGCCCCTTGCTTGTATATTATGGTTTGGATTTAGTCCGTGGAACGATGTGATGAGAAAGAGAAAGTTACAAATTGGTCCGACTCTTTCTGAAGCTAGTAAGCATGGGGGAATGGGGACGCACCATATTATTACGCCGGAAAGATTAGAAGAATGGTATAAGGAATTAGCGAGAGGAACAAAGGATTTACGTTTTAGTGATGCATATCGTTATGTTTTTGTATAAATGATTTCCACCATAAAATTGTTTCTTCTATTCCTGTATTTAAATCGTATGTTGGTTTCCAGTTTACTTCAGTTTTTAAACGTTCTACACTAACGCCGACAAATAAAGGTTCATCCTTAGAGAAAGGAATCGCGTCTAGTTTAATTAAATGTTCTTTTCCTATTTTTTTAGCGATGATAGAAGCTAGTTCTTTAATTTGTACAGATTGACCTGAAGCGATATTGATGGTGCCTGTAACGCCATGTTCTAATATTGTTACGAGAGCGTCAGCGACGTCACTCACATGGAGGAAATCTCTCGATTGTTTTCCATGTGTACATAGTGCTTCCTCATTTTTTAATAAGGAAGTGATAATGTTAGAAACGAGCCGATTACCTTGTTCGTAAGGTCCATACATATGAAAAATGCGGCTCCAACACATGCTGAGGCCTGTTTGTTGTGCATACGTTTCTAACCAGGAGTGCAGTGTGTTTTTACATAATGAATACGGGGTTTTATAAGAAAGAAGCGGCGAATCTTCAAATAATACGCCGTTAAACCATTCATATTCTGCGCCAGTACCTGCAACGACAACACGCTTTCCGCCGTATGTTGTGAAGTATTGAATCAATGAAATACTAGACTTTAGCCAATAGTAATTATTAATAGATACATAGCATGCTGGTGGCACTGCTTCCCAAGCAAGGTGAATGAGATGGCTAGGCTGAACGTCGGAAATGAATTGTTTTACTACGTCATCGCGAAGCAAGTTTACTTTATGCCAATGGCAAGGGAGGTGAGAGGATTTATTTTTATTATACGTGGCGTGCACTTCATATCCCTTTTGTATAAGTGAATGTACAACATATTTACCTATCCAGCCACTACCACCTGTTACAACAACTTTCTTCATGGCTCGATCACCTCAACTTCTGGAACCGTCACTAAAAATTTACCGCCCCATTCACGAATGAAAGAGCATTCTTTCATAATTTCGTCTTTCAAATTCCAAGGAAGTATAAGAATGTAATCTGGTTTTGTACGTTTAATTTCTGCTGGAGATTTTATTGGAATACGAGTTCCTGGTAAAAGGAGATTTTGTTTGTGAGGATTTTTATCTACTGTATAAGCTAGAAATTCTTTACCTATCCCGCAATAATTCAAAAGGGTGTTTCCTTTAGCTGGAGCACCGTAACCGATAATTTGTTTGTTTAAAGCTTTCGCTTCAATAAAAAACTTTAAAATATTTATTTT
>NZ_QJTG01000038.1:672-28778 GCF_003217275.1 Bacillus sp. 196mf | reverse complement strand
TCCGAAGTGTTTCATAAGACGGTATATTGAAAAGTGCTGCTGTTTCTCTGATAGATGTCCCGTGTTCATTCATATAATAAAGTACATCTAGTTTATACTGGGCTGGGTAGAATGTATAGCACTTTTCAAAGGCCTTTTCACCTGAAGACTCATATCGTCTAATCCACTCACGAAGTACGCTAGGGTTAACTCCTATAGATTTAGCAATTATTTTTCTACTTTCTGTACCATCTAAATATCGTTTCACCGCTTGGTTTTTTTCTTTTGAAGAAAATTTAGCCATAAAAAATGCACCTCCAATTGTTAGACTGTGTCTAACAATTGGGGTGCACTTCAAATGGATTGGCTTTTGAAGTTTATATATAAAATAAAGTTATTTATTTTCCTCTTTTTGAACATATACATAAGCATCTTTCTGCTCTTTATGTATATCAACCTTCGAATTCTCTGCAAGCTGACCCGCATTTAGCAAAGAAAAAATAATGAGCGCTTCTAGTGACATTTTGTTTTACCACTCCTTTCTAGTTGTTATACATTTATCATACCGCTTACATGTGATTTCCGTATGAACTCGAAAAGGAGATTAAAACAAAAAAGCTTTGAGGAATTTCCCCAAAGCTTTTTATTTATTAGTAACGAATTAAGAAATATTTCTTCTTACCGCGGCGAATGATTGTAAATTTACCTTCGATGCGGTCGTTTTCTGTTACAACGTAGTCTAACGCTTGTGTACGCTCACCGTTTACGTAGATTGCGCCGTTCGTTACATCTTCACGTGCTTGACGTTTTGATGGAGAGATTTTGCTTTCTACAAGTAAGTCGATTAATACTGTATCTTCTGCAGTACGTTCTACAGATGGTACGTCTTTGAATCCTTGTTCAATTTCGCTTGCAGTTAGTTCTGCTACAGAACCGCTGAATAGTGCAGCTGAAATTTTGATTGCTTGCTCTAATGCTTCTTCGCCGTGAACAAGTTTTGTCATTTCAGAACCTAATGCTTTTTGTGCTGCACGTTTTTCTGGCGCTTCAGCTACTTGCTTTTCAAGCTCAAGAATTTCTTCATGAGATAAGAATGTGAAGTATTTTAAGTATTTAACAACATCGCGGTCATCTGTGTTAATCCAGAATTGGTAGAACTCGTAAGGAGTTGTTTTCTCTGGGTCTAACCAAATTGCGCCACCTTCTGTTTTACCAAACTTCGTACCGTCAGATTTAGTAACAAGTGGAATTGTTAAACCGAATGCTTTCGCATCTTCCTCTGATTTACGGATTAATTCAAGACCAGCTGTAATGTTACCCCATTGGTCACTACCACCGATTTGCAGACGGCAATTATGGTGTTGGTATAAGTTTAAGAAGTCGTATGATTGTAAAATCATGTAACTGAACTCAGTGAATGAAATACCAGTTTCTAAACGAGATGCTACTGTATCTTTTGCTAACATATAGTTTAAACCGAAGTTTTTACCGATATCGCGTAAGAATGAAATTACATCTAAGTTACCAAGCCAGTCATAGTTGTTAGCCATTGTTGCTGGGTTGTCCACGTTTTCGAACTCTAAGAAGTTTGAAAGTTGGTTTTTAATGCTTTCTGTGTAGTAAGCAACTGTATCTTTCGTATTTAATGTACGCTCTGCTTTTTTACCACTTGGGTCACCAATCATACCAGTACCACCACCAACAAGTGCGATTGGTTGGTGACCAGCTAATTGGAAACGACGTAACATTAATACTGGTAACATATGACCGATGTGTAAGCTATCTGCTGTCGGATCGAAACCACAGTATAATTTAACGCTTTCTTTTTCTAATAATTGCTCAAGGCCCTCAGCATCTGTTTGCTGATTAATTAGACCGCGAAATTCAAGATCTTGTAAAATACCCATATCCTACATACTCTCCTTTAAGTTCATTACTGGCGTGAAGGTTGAAAACATAAAAAAATCGCCCCTTCAAATAAGGGACGATTTTGATTATCGCGTTACCACCCTAGTTGCAGGCAAAAAAGCCTACCACCTTATTTACATAACGGCTTAGCACCGTCTTTTCCCTTTTGAATACAATTCAATCGAAAAAAGATGCTCTAGGGGCGTAATTCGCGATCATCTATGTGCTGATTTTCACCGACCATCAGCTCTCTAAAACAGGGAAATGATCACTACTTCTCCCTTTCCACGCTCAATTATTCATATACTTTTCTTTATACCATCATTTATATAGGCGTGTCAAATAGAGGTCCGGTTTCTCTTCTTGTCAATCCTTTACAACGTCGCAAGAAGTAATTTATTAGACATAAAAAAGCCTCCCTCATCTATTCTTTCACAAATGTATACAGACGAGGAAGGCACTTCGTTCACATATTATTTTATTTTTTTAATAATCTTTGCGGGATTCCCGCCAACTACTACATTATTAGGTACATCTCTCGTTACGACAGCACCAGATGCGATCACCGCATTGTCTCCAATTGTTACACCTGGATTAATAATTGCTCTTCCGCCAATCCATACGTTATCGCCAATTGTAACTGGTTTTCCGTATTCTGATCCACTTATGCGCTCTACTGGATCAAGCGGGTGTGTTGCTGTATAAATGTGAACACCTGGAGCTAACATACAGTTCACTCCGATTGTTACCGGGCATACGTCTAAAATTGTACAGTCAAAGTTCGCGTAAAAATTTTCGCCAACGTGAATGTTATAACCGTAATCACATCTAAAAGAAGATTCAAGATGAATATTATCTCCTGTCGTTCCAAATAATTCTTTTACGATTTCGCTACGCTCTTTTAATTGCTCTTCTGGCGTATCATTTAATTTTCTCGTTAATATACGTGCTTGCTCTCTTTCTTGTACTAAAACTGGATCAGCCGGTATGTACATTTCTCCTAGTATCATCTTTTCTTTTTCTGTTTTCATCATACTCCCCCCTTCAACTTATATATATAAGTTAATAATAACATAAAAAAAGGTCTGAACGTTGTTTCGTTCAGACCTTCCTCTCTTAATCTTCCATCGTTGATAAGTCACCTGTTGGTAAGTTTAACTCCCACGCTTTTAATACGCGGCGCATAATTTTACCACTTCTCGTTTTCGGTAATTTATCTCTAAATTCAATTTGCCTTGGCGCTGCATGAGCTGCTAGGCCTTTCTTTACAAATTGACGAATTTCTTCTTTTAATTCATCAGATGGTTCGTATCCTGCTCGAAGTGCGATAAATGCTTTAATAATTTCGCCGCGCACTGGATCAGGAATACCAATTACACCTGCTTCTGCAACAGCAGCATGCTCGATTAATTTACTTTCTACTTCAAACGGACCAACGCGCTCACCTGAAGTCATAATTACATCGTCAATACGTCCTTGGAACCAGAAGTATCCATCTTCATCCATATAGGCAGAGTCACCTGATACGTACCAATCTCCCGGCATGAAATAAGATTCATACTTTTGCTGGTTATTCCAGATCCCGCGCATCATAGATGGCCAACCTTTCGCAATTGCTAAGTTACCCATTGTGTATGGAGGAACTTCATTTCCTTCATTATCAACAATCGCTGCTTTCACACCTGGAATTGGTTTACCCATTGAGCCTGGGCGAATTTCCATACAAGGGTAGTTACAAATAACTTGTCCACCTGTTTCTGTCATCCACCACGTATCATGAATACGAAGTCCAAATGCATTCATACCCCAGCGAATTACTTCTGGATTTAACGGCTCACCAACGCTTAATACGTGACGAACTTGTGATAAGTCGTATTTTTTAATTGCGTCTTGTCCAGCTCCCATTAACATACGGAACGCTGTTGGTGCGCTGTACCAAACCGTCACACCGTAATCTTGCAGTGCTTCATACCAAGCTTCTGGACTAAAGCGTCCACCTAAAATAACATTTGACGCTCCAACTAACCACGGTGCGAAAATACCGTAAGCAGTTCCCGTTACCCAGCCCGGGTCAGCTGTGCACCAATATACGTCATCTTCTTTTAAATCTAATACCCATTTCGCCGTTTGATAATGCTGAACCATTGCATTTTGCGCATGAAGCACACCCTTTGGCTTACCAGTAGAACCAGACGTATAGTGAAGAATTAAACCATCTTCACGGCCTAACCATTCAATATGTAATTCTTTTGAAGCTTGTTCAAATAAAGGATTGAACGCTACCGTTTTACCGCCTTCTTCTACATTATCTCCAACAAGGAAAACTGTTTTTAAAGCAGGTAAATCATTTAATGGTACACGCTCTAATAACTCAGGCGTTGTAATTAACACCTTCGCTTCACTATCTTCTAAACGATCGCGAACCGCACCTTCCATAAATGCTTCAAATAACGGTCCAACAATTGCTCCTAATTTCACTGCACCTAAAAGTGCGAAATATAACTCTGGAGAACGTGGCATAAAAATAAAAACGCGATCGCCTTTTTCTACATCGCCATAATTTTTCAGGACATTCCCTGCTTTATTAGAAAAATCCTTCATTTCCTTAAATGTATATTTCTCTTTTCGCGATCCATCTTGATAATAAAGAGCTACTTTATTCTTTCGATCGGATTTCGCATGCTTATCAATTGCCTCATACGCCATATTTACTCGGCCTGTTTCATTCCAAGTAAAGTTTTTATTAACCTCTTCCCAGTTAAAATTCGCGTATGCCTCATCATAATTCGGCAAATTATTTTCTCCTTTAATGACAGGAAGCGTTTCTACTTTCATACTTTACATCCCCCTCCTATGTATTCTATTATCTATTATAATGATATTATTTAAAATTTTCAGTATATTTGTTGATTTTTAGACAAATTTTTAATGACAAAATTCGATTCACATCGCATATATTATAAAGTACGATATTAATAGATTCACAAACCCTCAAGGTGGTGAGCAATACATTGATTCATAAAAAAATATACAATGCTAGAAACTTAAAAACAGCGAAAGGCACTTTAATTATTGAAGGTCCTGTCTCTACACATAATCTTGAAATGTATGAATTTCATCCAGATTTAGTTGCATTTCGTCCTGCTGAACAGCAATATAAAGCAATTGTCGAAATTTCTAAATTACCAGAAGCTCGACTCATTATTGCTAGACATGACCAAATGATTGTTGGATATGTTACATATTTATATCCTGATCCACTTGAACGATGGTCAGAAGGAAAAATGGAAAACTTAATTGAGCTCGGGGCAATTGAAGTAGTCCCAGCCTTCCGCGGGAGTTCTGCCGGAAAGAACTTACTAGAGGTTTCTATGATGGACGATTATATGGAAGATTACATTATATTGACGACTGAATATTATTGGCACTGGGATTTGAAACAAACAGGATTGAATGTGTGGGAATACCGAAAAGTAATGGAAAAGATGATGAATGCCGGCGGGTTACAATGGATGGCTACAGACGATCCTGAAATTTGTTCACATCCCGCCAACTGTTTAATGGTCCGCATCGGTAAACGCGTTGATACGGATTCTATTCAAGCTTTTGATCGTCTACGTTTTCACAATCGTTTTATGTATTAATAAAGGGGGCAACTGGAATGATTGTAGAAGAAATTATGAATCAAAATGTAGTTACACTACATCCAAACGATACAATCGAAACAGCAATCCGAACGATTCGCACGAAAGGCATTCGGCACATTCCAATTGTCGATCAAAATAATCACGTCGTAGGCATTATTTCTGATCGGGATGTAAGAGATGCAAGTCCGTCTATTCTAGATGAACAAGTTTCACTCGATATGCTACAGCAACCGCTTGAACTTATTATGAAACATCCTGTAATGACTTGCCACCCTCTCGATTTCGTTGAGGAAATTGCTACTTTATTTTTTGAAAATAAAATTGGCTGCCTTCCTGTTACAAAGGCTGGTAAGTTAGTTGGTATCATCTCAGAATCTACAGTACTGCACACGTTAGTGAAATTAACAGGGGCACATCAACCGAGTTCACAAATTGAAATTCAAGTAAAAAACGAACCTGGTATTCTTGGAAAAGTCGTTGCTATTTTTAGTGATTTACAAATAAATATCGTGAGCGTTCTCGTCTATCCAGCAAAAGATGAGAATGATAAAGTACTTGTTTTCCGCATTCAAACGATGAATCCTCTAAAAGTGATTGATGCACTTGAAGCAGAAGGCTATCGCGTATTATGGCCGAACATCATGGGGATGCAAGCATGAGTAGCGCGTTTATTTATTCGGATGACTTTCGGGGCTATTCATTTAGCCCTGATCATCCTTTTAACCAACTGCGCGTCACACTTACGTATGATTTATTACAAAAGGGCGGTTTCATCTCTTCTTCCCAAATCATCTCACCACGGATGGCTACAGATGAAGAGATTGCCTACGTTCATACAGAGGAGTACATAAATGCGGTAAAACGTGCTGGAGAAGGAAAGTTAGAAAAATCAATTGCGATGACATATGGACTTGGAACAGAAGATACACCGATGTTTCCAAATATGCACGAAGCAAGCGCATTGCTCGTTGGTGGTACATTAACAGCTGTCGATGCTGTTCTTTCCGGAAAAGTAAAACACGCGCTTAACTTAGGAGGCGGCTTACATCATGGCTTCCGTGGTAAAGCATCTGGCTTTTGTATTTATAACGACAGTTCTATCGCAATGAAGTATATTCAGAAGAAATACGGTTTACGCGTCCTATATATTGATACAGACGCTCATCACGGTGATGGTGTACAGTGGTCATTTTATGATGACCCTAACGTATGCACCATTTCATTACATGAAACTGGTCGCTATTTATTCCCTGGAACTGGCGCTGTAAACGAACGTGGACAAGGTAATGGTTATAGTTATTCTTTTAACGTTCCACTCGATGCTTTTACAGAAGATGAATCGTTCTTAGAATCATATCGAACTGTTGTAAAAGAAGTTGCAGCATACTTTAAACCGGATATTATTTTAACGCAAAATGGTGCTGATGCACATTACTACGACCCACTTACACACCTTTGTGCGACCATGAATATTTACCGCGAAATACCGAAACTCGCTCGTGAAATTGCTAATGAATATTGCGACGGTCGCTGGATCGCTGTCGGCGGTGGTGGCTATGACCATTGGCGCGTCGTTCCAAGAGCTTGGGCACTCATTTGGCTCGAAATGAACAACATCCAAAACATCTCAGGTTATCTCCCTCCAGAATGGATTGAAGCTTGGAAAGGACAAGCAGAAACAGAACTTCCCCTCACATGGGAAGATCCAGACAACATGTATAAACCTATCCCCCGTAAACCAGAAATTGAAGAAAAAAACGCATTAACTGTAGCGAAATCCCTTGAAATTATTCGGAATAATATGACAAAATCTTTGTACTAAACGAAAAGGAGGCTCGTTTTTGAATAGCCTCCTTTTATTTATTGTCGGTTTCTGTCGGTAAGTCGATATATTTTAATAATCGCTGATATATTTCGAGATGCGCCGATATATTTTCATTTCATAACAGCCTGGCCCAACTTTTATGAGAAAAGGTCGTGATATTATGTGGAAACGACAAATGATCCACACGAAACGTGGCACATTTGAACTCTTTACAAAAGGAGATGGCGAATCGCTTTGTATTACACATCACTATTCACAATTTAATGAAACTGGTGATTACTTTGCGGATGTTTTTACTGCTACGCATCGTGTATTTCTCATTAATTTACGAGATACTGGTAGCTCTGTAACCGCCCAGTCAGAAAACGAATTAAGCATGATTGAAACAATCCACGACTTGGAAGCCATACGAGAAGCATTACAACTTCCAACATGGCATTTCGCTGGCCATTCAACAGGTGGTATGCTTGGACTTTTATATACGATTACATATCCAAATTCCTTACAATCATTAGCCGTAGTAGGAGCTGCAGCAAGTAACTATACCGAAACACCATTTTGCATTTATCATCCCGAACATTCACAATTTCATTATATGCAAGAGCTCATCGAAAACTTAAAAAGCCCTCACCTTACAAGTGAAGAACGGAAAGAACTATCTACTAAGAGAACAAAATTATCATTGTATAAACCAGAAAACTACAACTCTTATTTTTGTAAACCAATCAAAAAAACAATGTCCGTTAGCCGGATGAATGCTTTCGTCAATGAATATCCTTCATTTGATTTAAGAGAGTATTTACCTTCCATCCAAACAAAGACACTTATTATATGCGGAAGATATGATGTACAGTGCCCAATTCAGTATTCTATCAAGATGCATGATGGGATACGTAATTCTATCTTCATTCCATTTGAAAACAGCAACCATTATCCTTTTTTAGAAGAGGCTACTCAGTTTACTTCTACTACTCAAACATTTTATAAATCGTTAGTACCGTTATTATTAAGAAAACCTAAACACTGACAAAAAGCTCACAGCCTCTATAAGACTATGAGCTTTTTTCAAAAGAAATATTTCACACTAAAAACAACTAAAAAAATACAAGAAATAACAACTAAACCCACATCAAGTAATACCGACTTTTTATCTCTATCTTTTAAACTTACCTTAGAGCTAGAAATGCTTTTAATTACCCAAAAGATCACAAAAAAGAACCAACCAAAATGATCATTCGTAGAATCTTCATCATAAAACATTTGTATTGCACCAATAATCAATAAGATAAGTACGATATTAGTTCCAATCTTTAAAGCCTTGTTTGATTTATTATCTTTTAATATATCCCCCAACATATAGCACGCCCCTCATGCTCTCCTCTGTTTTGTTTCTCTTTACATTTTAACATAAATTACCTATTCCTTCCTTTTCATTCGAATAACATACAAAAAAACCTGCCAATTACTCGGCAGGTTCCCTACACATTAAAACGATAACCAGCTCCCCATACTGTTTCAATATATTGCGGGTGGGCAGGATCTCTTTCAATTTTTTCACGTAGCTTTCTAATGTGGACGACAACAGTGGCTAAATCACCAGCGGAATCTAATCCCCAAATGCGTTCAAATAACTGTTCTTTATTTAATACTTGGTTTGGATGTGTTACAAAGAATGTTAATAAATCAAATTCCTTCGTTGTAAATGCCACTTCTTCATTGTTTATAAAAACTTTCCTCGCCCGTTGATCGATAGAAATTCCGTGAATGTATAGCGTATCACGTTGCTTACTTACATTTCCTGATAATCTTTCATAACGAGCAATATGTGCTTTTACTCTTGCAACTAATTCGCTTGGACTAAACGGTTTCGTTATATAATCATCCGCTCCTAATCCGAGTCCGCGAATTTTATCTATATCTTCTTTTTTTGCTGAAACAAGTAGAATCGGAATATCTTTTACAGCACGTATTTGTTTACAAATTTCGAATCCGTTCATTTTCGGGAGCATAATATCTAAAATAATTAAATCATATTCTTCTTGCAGTGCTATTTGTAAACCTGTTTCTCCTGAATGCTCTACATCAACTTGGAAATCATTAATTTCTAAATAATCTCGCTGTAATTCTGCAATACTTACTTCATCTTCTATTAGTAAAATTCTTTTCAATTTACTCACCACATTCCTCTACTTTTTCCAATGAGAACAAAATGCTTGTGCCTTTACCAAGCTCGCTTTCCGCCCAAATTTCCCCGCCATGTTCTTCAACAATTTGCTTCGCTATTGCTAAACCAAGTCCACTTCCACCTGTGCTAGAATTTCGCGATTGTTCTGCACGATAAAAACGTTCAAAGATATACGGTAGCGTATCAGATTCTATACCTGATCCATTGTCCATCACTTTCACAATAACTTTATTGTTATCACTCGATACTGTTACAGTAATTTTCTTCTCTTCTTTATCCATGTACTTCACACTATTATGAATTAAATTTGATATAACTCTATTTATCTTTTCGCAATCAGCCGTTACATATAATGGCGATGAATGTAATTGTAAGTTAACTTCTATACCTTCTTCACTTAAATCCATCTGCATCTCTTCTATTAATTCTTGCATAAACGTATTTAATTCAACTGTCTCAAATTGGAATGGAACTCGATTCAAATCGAGCTTTGAAAACAAAAAGAGTTCATCAATGAGTGTGTCCATATGTTTTGCCTTCGTGTGAATTGTCGTTAAATACTTATCCATTTTTTCTGGCGTATTTGCTACCCCGTCCTTTATTCCCTCTACATATCCGATAATAGATGTAATCGGTGTTTTTAAATCATGCGATATGTTTGAAATAAGTTCTTTTCGATTTTCTTCATACTGCGTTTGTACTTCAATCGATTCTTTTAACTTCTTCCTCATTTCCTCAAATCCTTGATTTAATTGACCTATTTCATCGTGCGATGTAACTGGCATTTGAAAATCTAAATTTCCTTCTTTAATTTTCTCTGTTGCGCCTTTCAATACAAAAATTGGTTTTATTACACTTCTTGAAACGAGATAACTTAATAGCCCAATAAGTAAAATAGCTAATAGTAAAAGCGATACGAATAAGATTGGAAATAATTTTTGTGTAAGATCTACAAATGAACTTTGCTTTTTTAGTACAAATATACTCCCTTCTTCTTTCTCTGCAAAATAAAAATCAAATTTTACATATCGATAAAATGTATCACCTAGTTCCGTTGTACCACGACTATTAATATTTGCTGCTTCAAATTTCGGAAGGGCTTCTGTTAAAGTCGAACTTTCAAAACCCTTTGTAGCATAAGAAATGTTTTCTCCCTTTCTTACAATTATTTTCACGCCTTCTTTTTCAATTAATGAAACGAACGATTCATCTAATAATTGAGATTGATGTTGCTTTGCCGCTAATTTTAATTCAAGATAGGCATTCTCTTCTTCTGCTGTAAGCGGCTTTTGAATGTAAGAACTTTTATAGAAATTTTTCACTGCTTCCAAGTCACCTGTTATCGAAAAAACAATTAAAAATCCCGCGACTAATATGAGCATAATAGAAACGAGAATTACAGCAATATAAGAAAATAAAAACCTTGTTTTAATAGACATCATTTACATCCTCACTTTACCCATCCTTCATATTCATAAGCATAAAAATATATGTTCAAATACTCAAGCGATTTTATAGTAATTTTAGCGTCAGTTTATAAAAATTTAATGTTCCTATTTTACAGTTGAAATTAGGAGGTTGAAATTCCATGTTCAAAAAAACATTCAGTATGATATGTTGCGTAATTTTTTTACAAGGATGCTCGCAAGAACAAGAAGTAAAAAAGGAGATGACAAACATAGAGACTGCACTACTAGCAGCTACTGAAAAAAATGAAACGAATACTGTTATATCTTTACTAAAACAAGGCGCAAATATAAATGCGACGGATAATCAAGGACGCACTCCGCTTATGATTGCAACATACAAAAATGATGTAAAAACCGCAAAAATGCTTATCGAAGCTGGTGCTGACGTAAACATCCAAGATGACATGAAAAACAATCCCTTTCTATACGCCGGTGCGGAAGGTTACTTAGACATTTTAAAGCTAACAATTGATGCTGGTGCAGATCCTATGATTACAAATCGTTACGGCGGAACAGCTCTTATCCCAGCCTCAGAACATGGCTATATTGACGTTATAAAAGAACTCCTCACTCGAACAACTATTGATGTAAATCATGTAAATAACCTCGGATGGACAGCTTTAATGGAAGCCATCGTACTAAGTAACGGAAACGAAACACAGCAACAAGTCATTCGCCTTCTTATTGAGCACGGTGCAGATGTAAATATTCCAGACCATGATGGTGTTACCCCGTTAGAGCATGCTCGCGCTCATCACTTTGAAGAGATAGAGAAGATTTTGTTAGAAGGACGTAAGTAAAAAGCTAATTTTTGCCTTCCTCCCCCACCCTATGCTACATTTAAGCCGTTACATTAATATTAATAGGGTGGGAATAAAAATGAACAAACCTAAAATTGGGATGATTGGACTTGGAAGTATTGCGCAAAAGGCCTATCTTCCAACACTTACAAAAGAAACTGATTGGAATTTTGTAGGGGCGTTTACACCTAACGCAGAAAAAAGAAAACAAGTTTGCCAGCAATACCGGATTCAAGACTTTCATTCTATTGAAATGTTAGCTTCGGAATGCGATGCAATCTTCGTGCATAGTTCAACTGCATCACATTATGAAATCGTTTCTGAACTTCTGAAAAAAGGGATCGACGTTTATGTTGATAAGCCGCTAGCAGCTACAGTGGAACAAGCTGAGCAACTAGTCGAGTTGAGCGAGAAATATAACCGAAAATTAATGGTCGGATTTAATCGCAGATTCGTTCCTATGTATGTCGCTGCCAAAGAACAGGCTAATGATATTTCATGGATTCGAATTGAAAAGCATCGCACAAATAAAGTCGGGCCATATACGTACGATTTCACTATGTTAGATGATTATTTACACATTGTAGATACAGCTCGCTGGTTAGCTAATAATGACCTTAACGTCGTTCACAATATGATGCAAATCAATGAAAAGAATGAACTTCTTTACGGACATCATACATATACAACTCCAAGTGGACTGTTACTTTCTACTGCAATGCATCGCCATGCCGGTACAAATTTAGAACAAATTGAACTTGTAACGCCAGGGAAAATCATTCGCGTAAAAAATATGAACACATTTGAAATTGAACAGGAAAACTCAGTTTCACAAAGCGGTTCCCCATCATGGGATACAACGTTAAAACAACGTGGTTTTGAAGATGCTGTTCATCATTTTATTGAATGTGTACACGGAGATACAAAGCCTGTTGTAGATGGATTAGAAGGATTAAAAACGCAGCAAATGCTACAATCTTTACTAGATGATGTAAACAAAAATTAAAACGGATACATTTTTCAGAATTTACTTTCATTCCCATTTCCTCTTTATTTCTCTCGTAAATTTCTATAGAATATGTTGATAGGAATTATAAATTTCATAATGAATCGTGGAAAGGATGGGATTAACACATGTGGAACGAGTTTAAAAAATTCGCATTCAAAGGTAATGTAATCGATTTAGCTGTCGGGGTTGTAATCGGTGCTGCATTCGGTAAAATCGTTAGTTCTTTAGTAAAAGATATCATCACACCATTACTTGGTATGGTATTAGGTGGCGTTGACTTTACAGATTTAAAAATTACATTCGGTAAATCATCTATTATGTATGGTAACTTCATCCAAACTATTTTTGATTTCTTAATTATTGCAGCTGCTATCTTTATGTTTGTTAAAGTTTTCAACAAACTAACATCTAAAAGAGAAGAAGAAAAAGAGGAAGAACTTCCAGAACCAACAAAAGAAGAAGAACTTCTTGGCGAAATTCGCGACTTACTAAAACAGCAAAACTCTTCTAAAGATAGAGCATAATTGAACGGATAAAAAGGCATGTCCCTCGGGACATGCCTTTTCTATATGCTATAACGTTTCCGAATTCATATGAATAAATAAAATAATACCAGCAACCATAAGTACCATAATGCTACCTGCAAATAGTGTAATACCAATAAACATTAAACTTGTGCTCATATCTACTGATACACTTTCAATAAAAATAGAAATTACATACGTGATAAGGGCAATTCCTGCAAGAATACTTCCTGGAACAAATCGCTTTAAGCCATTTTGTTTTAACGTCATATATGCAAAAATAGCAGTCATACAAAGCGTAATTATCCAAAGAACGATCATCTCTTCTCCCCCCTCACAAGCCTTTTCTTTCTATTATACATGACATTGCCCTATAATAGGTAAATTTGCACTTATGTGACATATAACAAGGAATCATACAATTTATAGAGAAATCTTCTAAATAAGCTATAAACTAGGGAGAATTTCAATTGGAAGATGATATTGTAGGATATTTTAAACAAGTAGAGTGATTCGATTAAATTACAATTGACTTAGACAAAGATGAAACCATTATTACTGGCCATGTGAAACAATATGACCCTTCTAGATTTGAACAGTTAATACAAAGTTTTAAAACGCACTGCCCAAACATGCCTTGAACATAATTTACGAAGCGCTGAAGAACTTTTTGCATTTTGGAAAAGAAATTGACCACTAGGAAAATATGGATATTTTTCATATAAATTGATATAATTACCATATACAAATATTCTTTGTAAGGGAGTGTTCATAATGATTTGGATTTCACTAATCGTATTAGCTTATTTCATCATTCTCGTCCCAATACAGTACAACTACATTAAAATGCTCAAAGAAAAACAGAAAAAAATGAATGTCTCACAAAACGAACTATATGACAACATGTCTTATGAAGAATCCCAAGTACATTACCATTATCAAAGTAACGTATTTACAATACCTGCTTCGCTTGTCGCAAGTATTATTTATAAAGTGAAACATGCAGCATAATGTGTACGCTGTAAAATTATTGTTTGAGTCTGTTCATACTGGTGAGCCTGATCCTACGAAAATTGATGAGGATTATGAAGAGAATCACGATACACTTTTTGAAGAAAGTATTATTCTTGTTAAGGCAAACAGTTTAGAAGAAGCTCATGAACTAGGTGAAAAGATAGCTATACAATCGGAGCACACATACGATAATATGTATGATGAGCAAATCACATGGACGTTCCGAAAAGTGTTACATGTGTTTGAATTAGACGATACGCCATTTGAAACTGGAAAAGAATTGTACGCAAGATTTTTACACGTTAAGAAAAATGAAAATGTAGATACAGTAATTGAAAAATATTATCCTGAATATGAATAAAAGCTCACAGCAATCGCTGTGAGCTTTTTTATACTTACTTCGTTGAATCTCTAAATTGGATACGGTGAGGTAAGATAACAGTGTGATCTTCCACTTTTTCTTTGTTCATATACTTTGTTAATAGACGCATTGCTACTGCACCGATATCATACATCGGTTGTACAACTGTTGAAAGTTGCGGACGAACCATTAATGCAAGGCGTGTATTATCAAAACCAAGTACTTCTACATCAGTTGGTACGTTTAATCCAGCGTCTTGTGCTGCATGGATTACACCTAGTGCCATTTCATCAGACGATACGAAGATTGCTGTTGGCTTTTCATCATTGCTCCAAAGCTTTTCGAATGCTTCGATACCTGAGTCATATGTGTAATCTCCATCGATTACAAGATTTTCATCATATGAAATACCTTCTTCTTCTAAAGCTTTTTTATAACCTTGTAACTTCTTCGCGCTTCCCGCTTTATCAATGAATGGACCAGAGACGAAACCGATACGCTTATGTCCTTGCTCAATAAAGTGCTTCATTGCATCGTAAGCTGCTTGTGTATAATCAATATTTACTGATGGCGTTTCATTTTGCTCATCGAATGACGCTGCTAATACAATTGGTACTGGAGATTTTTTAAATTCTTCAATGTGAATGTCTGTAATATCTTCACCCATGAAAACAATTCCGTCCACTTGCTTTCCAAGCATCGTATTTAATAAATGGAACTCTTTCTCTTTGTTTTGGTCAGAGTTACTTAAAATGATGTTATATTTGTACATTGTTGCGATATCTTCAATTCCACGTGCAAGTTCTGCATAAAACGTATTTGAGATATCAGGAATAATAACACCTACTGTAGTTGTCTTCTTACTTGCTAGTCCACGTGCTACCGCATTTGGTCGGTACCCTAAACGATCAATTGCTTCTAATACTTTCTTTCTTGTTGTAGGCTTTACATTTGGGTTACCGTTCACAACGCGTGATACGGTAGCCATTGAAACGTTCGCTTCGCGCGCTACATCATAGATTGTTACGTTCATCTCATCGCACACTCCTTCTATTTTTGTTATCTATTTTTATGTATCGGTTACTTGAATGAAAAAAAGACATCAACTCTATTTGCAGATGCCACCAATCGTCCCGAGTTCTTCCTTTTACTAATGATACGATAAAAACGCAGGCTCATACAATATTTTCCCGCAAAAGTTTCGAAAAAATTCGCTTCTTTTCTCGTATTTTCGTATTTTTTATGAAAAAAGAGCATTTTTTGTAAAAAAATAGATGTTTCCTAAGTAGAAATCTTATTTTAAGCGGTACGATAGTAAATGAAATTTATATCGACGATTTTTCGAATATATGAACCGTAACTCGAAATATATCAGCGATTTTCCAAATATATCTACCACAACTCTAATTATATCAGCGATTTTTTAAATATATCAACTTACCAACAAAAATCGACAATGACAGTCTCTATACAGATGCCCCAAAACACCTTATTGGAACAGCTCATTAAAAGTTTTTATAATTTACTTCCAAATGATTTTAATTCATTCATAAAATCATTGAACTGCGGAATATTCATTTGCTGCGCCTCATCTGATAAAGCTACAGCGGGATTTGGATGTACTTCAGCCATAATTGCGTCTGCACCAATTGCCATCGCTGCTTTTGCAGTTGATAAGAGAAGGTCACGTCGCCCTGTAGAATGCGTTACATCGACAACAACAGGTAATGTGTTTCTTTCTTTAAAATCGGTACAGCGGAAATATCAAGCGTCTTACGCGTCACTCTTTCATACGTGCGAATACCTCGTTCACATAAAATAATGTTCCCATTTCCCTTTGCCATAATATATTCTGCCGCATTAATGAATTCTTCAATCGTTGCTGATAGACCACGTTTTAATAATACTGGTTTATTTACAGCACCAGCTGCCCTTAGCAAATCAAAGTTTTGCATATTGTGAGTGCCAATTTGAATAACATCAACGTAATCTAATGACATCTCAATATCATTTGGATTTAAAATTTCACTAATAACAGCCAAATCATATTTATCTGCTACTTGGCGTAAAATTTGTAATCCTGCTAATCCAAGACCTTGAAAATCATACGGTGAAGTATGTGGCTTGAAAGCACCACCACGCATTACTTTCAACAATCGTATCTTCTATTTTTTCTTACAAGACACAAGTAGTGCTTTACGATGATCCTCTTCTTGTAACTCTAAGCCAACTTGAAAAATTTGTTTGAAAATATGTTGTAAAGTCGAAGTTTCAAATGGACCATTATTATTCTCTACAATTAAATCCAGCATATTTCTTTCACGTACAGGATCAAAACGTTTCACACCTTATACTTCTTTTAAAGTACCAACTTCTTGTACGAGACGACCTCTTTCGTTTAATAACTCTAATATTTGTAAATTAAGTTGATCAATTTCAGAACGTAAACGACCTAATTGTTGTGATGCCATAAAAAAGCCACATCTTTCAAATTCCTATATATTACTTTTTTAAGATAACTTATTATAGTTGATACATATACGATTGTCACACGATATACAGCAATTAATTACCATCAAAAAACATTGTATATTTTCATTTAAAATAAAAAAAAAGACAGTTTACATACTGTCTTTTTTACAAGAAGGAAACAAACGGTTTATCACTGTTTTTCTCTTTTATAATAACGGCCTCAATTTTACTCTCGGACTTGATCTGTAATTGTACTTTCGCATCTTTAGGCAATTTGTCCAACATACCTTGCGCAGCCAATTGGGTAAGAGCCATTAATTCTGTTTTACCGTTATATTTAATAACAATATTCATATTTAATGTATCCATTTGATCTTTCTTATAAGAAACTTTTGCGTTGACTGGAATAAAATCTCCAGTAGAAAAACCTTTTATTTCCTTAGCAAAGTTAGTTATTTTTGTATTATCTTCTCCATGTGCTTGTGTAAATTCATCAGAAGGATATGAATACGACTTTTCATCAATTGTACTCCAATTTCCAAGGTTCGTATCATTCTTTTGAACAGTAGCACTAGCAATATACGTACCATTTTTTAAAGAACTTGTACTTTCTTGCTTAAAGATAGCAAACGTAATTGGAGATTTGTTATATTTATCATTTTTGTTAATAGCTTCAATAAGTTGTTTAGCAACTTCAGACCCTTTAGACATAGCTTCTTCATTCGATACACTTGAAGACATAGCTAAGCCAATCATAACACCAGATAAACTTAATTCATTTGAATTCTGTTTTCCGAAATAGTCTTGTTCTATAATATTCGTCAAAACTGGCGCTTCTACTTTCGCAACTAGTTCATCAACTAGTTTCTCTGGAATATACTGATTTAATTGCAGTACGTGGCTCTCTGTATCAAATTGCTGCGTTGCAATATTTATTAAACCATTTTCATACTCTGCTAAATCTAATTTAGAATTTGTTTTTATATTAGCTGTATTAATAACCTTTTGTTCTTTTAAAGGAATAACAGTTCTATAATAATCTTTAGAAACAGCAGTTCTCGGAATCATACTTTTTTCTTTTGTATCTTTTTGTATAACTTCATCCTTCTTACTAATCGTATTACTATTGTTACTACAAGCTCCCAGTAATAAACTTACGACTGCGAAGGATAATGCCATTTTCTTCATTACTTAAAACCTACTTTCAACAATCTAGTTATTTAGTTTGAACTATTAATAGTGTACCATTAAATATATTTCAACAAAAACAAAAAAAAGAAGCAAGCACCTTTAGCTTGCTTCTTTTTACTTTATATTCTCTTCTAAAGCATCTTTTTTAATATTCCAATGAGATGTATTCCATACTACCATACCATCTTTTATGTATAATACTTGCGGGGATTCATGTCTAATACTGTATTGTTCTGCAACACGATTTGACACATCTCTTGCATCTTGTACGTATAAGTAATACGCTGGCACTTCTCTTTCTTCACTGCAATACGCTTGAAATTCTGTGTATGCACCGTGACTAATCGGGCATGTCGTACTATGTTTAAAAAGAACATACGGCTCATTCTTTTCTACTAAGACTTCAAGCTCTTCAATTGTTTCAAGCTTTGTCATATTCATCACGATTCACCTCTCATACGAAATCTAGAGCGCTTCTCTTTCTTTTCAGCGTTTTTCTCAATTCTTTCTAATTTACGCTCTTCTTTTTCAACCTTCTTCTCTTGTCTCGACGCACGGTAATGATTGTATACTTCAATCGCCGCACTGCTCCACTGTACAACTTGCGCTACTTTATCAGCGTTATTTTCAATTTCGTCCGTTACAGAGTCTGATACATTACGAAGCTTCGTATTTAAGGATTGGATTGTCGTTCCAATCCCATCTACACCCGCTACCACTTTATTTAATGACTGTGACTTCTGTTGAATATCATCAGCTAACGCATTCGTTTTATGTAATAATTGCTCTGTCTCTACGCTAATTCCTTGCATTTGTTTTTCTAAACCTTCTAACGTGCTTGCAACGTTTTCTAACGTCTTCTGAACCGATAACAACGTTCTGCATACATACACTACTAATACTGCGAAAGCAACCGCGATAATAGCCGCACTTACATATAAAAGAACTTGCATTTCATCACTTCCTTTATCTTTTTCATACTTTCCCCTATTATACAATCATTTTCCGTTTCATTCTAATCCCTATCTCATCATTAGAATTTTCATACTTATTCGTTAACTGTAACATAAATCATTCAACAAATTCCACTAAGTAGGTTACAATAGGAGAGGATACATAATTAGTAGGGAGGCTTTACATATGAAAGATCCACGTATTGAAAAGTTAGCATACAATTTAATTAACTACTCTATCCGCTTACAAAAAGGTGAAAAAGTATTAATTGAAAACTTTGGCTTACAAAAAGAACTTGTAACTGCACTTGTAAAAGAAGCATATGCAGCTGGTGGTTTCCCATTCGTCTCTTTAAAAGATCATCAAGTAGATCGCTCTTTATTAATGGGTGCTACTGAAGAACATTTCGAACAAATCGCTGCATATGAAGCAAGCGTAATGAAAGACATGGACGCTTATATCGGTCTTCGCTCTGGCGATAATATTAATGAACAAGCTGACGTTCCAAGTGAGCGTATGAAAGTTCATGGCCAAACAGTTGGCAAAAAAGTTCATAGAGACATTCGCGTTCCAAAAACACGCTGGGTTGTTCTTCGCTACCCAAATGCTTCTATGGCACAGCTTGCTAAAATGAGTACAGAAGCTTTCGAAGACTTCTACTTTGAAGTATGTAACTTAGACTACGGTAAAATGGATAAGGCGATGGATAGCCTTGTTACATTAATGAATAAAACAGATAAAGTTCGTTTAACTGGTCCTGGAACTGACTTAACATTCTCTATTAAAGACATTCCAGCAATTAAATGCTCAGGTCATTTAAACATTCCAGATGGTGAAGTATACTCTGCACCAGTTCGTGACTCTGTTAACGGTACAGTTTCTTACAACACACCATCTCCTTACAACGGTTATACATTTGAAAATGTACAACTTAAGTTCGAGAACGGCCAAATCGTTGAAGCAACTGCAAACGATTCAGAACGCATTAATAAAATCTTCGATACAGACGAAGGCGCACGCTACGTTGGTGAATTCGCAATCGGCGTAAACCCATACATCTTACATCCAATGGGAGACATCCTATTCGATGAAAAAATCGATGGCAGCTTCCACTTCACTCCTGGACAAGCTTACGACGATGCATGGAATGGTAACAACTCAAACATCCATTGGGACTTAGTATGCATCCAACGCCCTGAATACGGCGGCGGTGAAATTTACTTCGACGACGTACTAATCCGTAAAGACGGACGCTTCGTTGTACCTGAATTAGAAGCTTTAAACCCAGAAAACTTAAAATAATAAAAAACGCTCGGAATTATATCCGAGCGTTTTTTATTATCCTCACCCTATATCGATCTACTGTTCTTACTTTTTGTTTGCTGAAAATGAAAATAATATAAAAGTGCCACTGTGATAGTACCTATTAATATTGGTACATATAAAGGCAGGTTCCATTTCATATTTACCCTAGTGCAGATAGCAAACACAAGCAAAATTTCCAAACAAAACAAAGGTTTTACATATTTCATTTCTTACCTACCATTTCTATTTTCACATGTGGATTTTCTTTCTCAATAAGCGCCAAAAATTCATTCATATTTTGCGGCATCGCAATTATATGTACTTTATATGCATTCGTCATAATTTCAAGCGATTTCCCAACTTGACGAATTATTCTTATCTCTTTCAATACAATATCGTCATTTAAAACACCGTACTTTAATACGCCATTTTCTACTTTATGTTTTTTAATAAATACTTCCCAAACAAGTGGTACATTTACAATGAAGCATAAACCCATCCCAATCAACGCCGATATCCAATGCGCTTTATTAGTGAAAAGCATGAAAATTGGATATATACACATAAAAGCTAACGTAAGACAAACAAAAATGACTACTGACTTACTTCTTTGAATTGGAAAGTTCATACCTACACCCCCTAATCCAAATTATACCACTATTTCCATTTTGGTTCATAGAAAAAGGCCATTTCTAAATGACCTTTTACACAATGTACCTATAAAATTTCTTATCTACCTGTAACACTGGAAAATTTTTCGGCAACTGATCTATACTCACACTTTGAAAACCATTCTTTTCATAAAAACGATGTGACGCGCCCCATTCTTTTCCGCGAAACTCTTTCTTCACGAACATTTTTCTTAGCGCTACTTGAAGATTCTCAATATCTAATAAAGCTACTGTTCCAACTACTTTCCCATCATAAATTGCTACCCAAAAGTTTCCGTGATCCTTTTGATAGAATGTTTCTATTTCAAGTAAATCAGGTTGCTCTTCTTTCGTAATGGGAACATTATACTCTTTTTGCTGAATATGAACGATAAGATCTACTACTTCCTCTTGAAACGTACTTTCATATGGAACAATACGAATCTTCTCGTTCATCGAATCTCTTTCCATTCTGAAGCTAATAAACTATATACAGCGACATCATGGAAATGATCATATAACCATTCTTCATCTCGTAAAATACCATCTAACTTAAACCCTAAACGCTCTGGAATAGCGCGACTTTTCACATTTTCAACACCGCATCGGATTTCCATTTTATTTAATTTTAAATTCTCAAATGCATATTGAAGCACAGCCTTCACGCTACGCGTCATAACGCCTTTTCCTCCAGTATCTTCTGCAAGGTAATACCCAAGACTCGCGGCTTTCTTCCCCCAGCTCACTGGATGAATACCTACCATCCCAACGAGCTTTCCTTTGTAACGTATACCACTTTCAAAACCGTCTCCCTCTGCAAACTTCTTTAACCACATCGGAAAAATTTCATCATAAGCATCAGCAGATTTTGTCCCATCTACCCAAGGGAGCCATTTCCGTAAATGATTACGGTTTTGATCTAATAATTGATATAATTCCTCTTTATGATGTTTTTCTAGTAATTGTAGTTCGATTTCGTCATCTACTCGGAGTGTGAACATGCTTTTTAGTCCCCTTTTTAGTTTTCTTATTATTCTAACATTTTTAGGTGTAAAAAGTTAAATATTAACACTTTCTTTTGATTTTCTTTGTATAAAACCAGAAGAATACGATACTCCCGTAATAACTAATATCATTCCTACAGATTGTGCAGATGTTATATTGACTCCTTCAATAAAAGAAATAAGTATTGTAACAACAGGCACTAGATTAAAAAATAATGATGTCCTTGCTGCACCAATTTGAGCAATTCCATTATTCCACCATAAGTAACCAAGCACACTCATTCCAATTGCCATAAAGAGAATTGCTCCCCATGCCAACAAAGGAATTTCTAAAACTGGTACTATACTTTTTTGTGTAGAAGATATGATAATAAAGGCGAGTGCACCAATAGTCATCGTATATGTCGTCGTTTGTATTGGATTACCAGTTTTAATAAACCGTCTGCCTAGCACGCCGTATAACGCCCAGCAAATATTCCCCAATAAAATATAAAAATCCCCTTTTGAAAATGATAAATGTTGTAGTATTGTAAACGAACCTTGTGTAAGTACAAAAACAACGCCAATTAGTGCAAGTAACATTCCAATAGCTTGGCGCTTCACAATTTTCTCTCGTAAAATGACACTTGCTAACAGCGTCGTAACGAGAGGATTTGTCGCCATAATAAGTGCACCATTAACAGCTTCTGTATATTTCATTCCTAAAAAGAAAAAGAAGTTAAAGCCGAATACACCAACAATACCTAGCAAAAGATAATAGGTCCTATTCTGCATCCATACTTTCAAATCAAAATCTTTTCGTATTTTTAACAAACATAACATCACAAATACAGCAATCCCAAAACGCCATGCTGCTATATGAATTACGTCGAAATACTGCACCGCATATTTCGACGCATTAAATGTCCCACCAGTAAATATCGCAAAACCTAATAACTGCGTATATACTTTATTTTTCATTGCCGGCCTCCAAGTCCTTTTCTTCTAGAAAACCGTAATAAATTTCTAACTTCTCCTCCGTTAGCTGAATAACTTTTTGCAATTGTTCCTGCTGTTCTTTTAATCGCTCCAAGTGCGTTGTTAAAATGGAAATTCTCTTTTTTACTTTCGCTGGTACTTCCTCTTTCTTCTGCCTAATTTCCTCTATAATGCACCCATCACTTGCAAACTCAGCCATCTCTTCTAATGACATCCCAGTTTGTTTTAATGAATATAAAAATTTTAATAAACGTACATCGCCTTCTGTATATTGACGAATACCGCTATATCGCGTTGGTGGTGGTAATAAACCTAATTTCTCATAGTAGCGCAAAGTGTGAATGCCCATCCCTGTTAATTCTGCTACTTCACCGATTTTATACATGTTCTCTCCCCCTTGTTTTTACATTTTCATCTTACAACCTAGAGTTAGCTCTAGGTCAATACATAAATAAAAGTTGAACACAACAAAAAAGACGCACAGCCAAGCTATGCGTCTTTTCTATTATTTCTCTGCAACTTGAACTTCTTTTACGTAAGCCGCTTCGAATTTTTGGATGTCACCTGCGCCCATGAAAATTAGAACGCCGTTTTTATGTTTCTTTAATACATCCGTTGTTGTATCTGTAATTAATTCTGCACCGTCAATACGCTTTTGCAGATCTTCGATTGTTAATTCACCTTTGTTTTCACGTGCTGATCCGAAAATATCACATAAGTATACTTGGTCAGCTTTGCTTAGGCTTTCTGCGAACTCATCTAAGAACTTTTCTGTACGTGAGAATGTATGTGGCTGGAATACAGCGACAATTTCACGCTCTGGATGTTTTTGACGAGCAGCTTCAATCGTTGCATTAATTTCTGTCGGATGGTGTGCGTAGTCATCGATGATTACTTGCTCTCCCATCGGCTTTTCATTAAAGCGACGTTTTACGCCTTCAAAAGTTGTTAATTGATGTTTTACTGCTTCTACATCAACGTTTTCATAATGACAAAGCGCGATTACTGCTAATGCATTTAATACGCTATGGTTGCCGTATCCTGTAATTTTGAACGTGTCATAGTACGTATTACGAACGAATACATCGAATATCGTGCCATCTGTTCTCTTTTGAATGTTACGTGCTTGGAAATCATTATCTTCTCCAAATCCATAGAAAATAACAGGTACTTTCGCTTGAATTTTTTGAAGTTCTTCATCATCTCCACATGCAATAATGCCTTTTTTCACTTGCAATGCCATCTCTTGGAATGCACTGAATACATCATTGATGTCTGCAAAATAATCTGGATGATCAAAATCAATATTCGTCATAATTGCATAGTCTGGATTGTAAGACAAGAAATGACGACGATACTCACAAGCTTCAAATACAAAATACTTACTATTTTCTACCCCATGCCCTGTTCCATCTCCAATAAGGTAAGATGTCGGGTGTGCACCTTGCATTACATGGGCTAACAAACCTGTTGTTGATGTTTTTCCGTGTGCACCAGTTACAGCAACACTTGTGTATTGGCTCATCAGGTCACCTAAGAAGTGATGGTAACGATGGACTGGGATGTTTAATTCTTTTGCTGCTACGATTTCTTCATGCGTATCAGGAAATGCATTTCCTGCAATAATCACTTGTCCTTCTTCTACATTATTCTTATCAAAAGGAAGGATCGAGATACTACGCTTTTCCAACGCTGTTTGTGTAAAGAAACGCTTTTCATAATCAGACCCTTGAACAGTATGCTTCATATCATGAAGAATTTGCGCTAATGAACTCATTCCTGTTCCTTTAATTCCTACAAAATGGTAAACTGTCATCTTAAAGAACCTCCAACATTTCGAACTAATACAACGGCCTATCTATAAGACAGTATATGAATCTTTTCTTATTTTGGTAATCATCATACATTTTTGATGTAGTGAAGTTATTCTTTCCCTTCACTTATCAGGATAAACTCGTACGTACTTCTTTATATGTCCATAACAAGTCCATTATAGCAAAAAAGAAGCCGCTATACTATGATAACAGAAAAACTGATAGGGTCAATCACCTATCAGTTTTTCTCTCTTTTACATATCTTCTCTTTTTTCTAATTGAACACGCTCTAAGCGTGGATTTGGACGATATTTACGACCAGCTTTTGCTTCTGGTTTCCCATTTAATTCTACATTATCACCAGTAAAGCCAATATTCATTTTTAACAAGCTACTTCCTACCCCGTATATGTCAACAGGTACCTTTTGAGCTTCAAATTCACGAATACGTTTTTCATCAAATCCACCAGTTACAACGATGTCTACATGCTGGAATCCTTCTTCATCAAGCGCCTTGCGAAGTGCAAATACGAGCGATGGGTTTACACCACGTGGATCGAATGTTCCAAGTACTTCTGGGTGGCGAATAAAGTATTGATCAATCATTGTTCGAGACGTATCTACACGCACACCTTTTAATGTTGATCCAAACTCACGCGCTACACGAAGTGCATCTGTAATAACATCATTATTGTAATCAATGAGTACAACTAATTCATCTTCTGGGAATTTCTTATGATATGCTTTTGCCGCTTCTACAACATCACCATTAAACATTTGAATTAATGCGTGAGGCATTGTTCCCATACCACTTCTGCCCCACCATTCATTCATCGCATGCGTCGCTTGTGCGCTCATACCTCCGATGTATGCTGCATAACCGTCACCAGCTTGTTGTGTATAATGATCGTCACGATCTCCCATGAAAATAACTGGTTTTTCTTTATCTACACTACGTGCAGCTTGGACAACATTATATACGTTTGTTGCAACCGATGTACGACGAGCTAAAATCCCATCAATTACACCTTCTAAAAATCCGAAATTCTCATAAGGACCATGAATTGTTAACACTGTTTCAAATGGACTAATTTTATCGCCATCTTTTAAAGAGTGAATCTCAAGTTCCTCAGGATTTTTAGCGAATGTTTGCAGCAATGCAATCACTTCATCCGTTCCGCAAAGGACTGCATTTTCTTTTTGGAAAAATTGCATCGTTACAACACTTTTCGGGCGAAATTCTTCAATAATTTCTCTAGTTTTTAAAAAGTAAACGGCGGAGAACCAACCTTCCCCAACGCGTTCGTCAAATTTAAATGTTTTATTTGTTAGTCGATTTATTTCACCTTTTAATTTTAATTCAATTTCTTTCATGTCGCTTTACTCCCTACTTTACTATCCAACATTTTCTATTAGTATACAGCAAAACCGTGGACTATACATTCGTTTCCTGCATAGCAGCAAATTCATCCTCAGAAATAAGGACATCTCTCGGCTTAGTTCCTCTCGCTTCAGAAATAATCCCTTGCGATTCCATCTCTTCAATGAGACGTGCTGCGCGATTATAACCAATACGGAATTTTCGCTGTACAGAAGATGTGGACGCTCCCCCTTGTTCTACAACAAATTGACATGCATCAAAGAACAGCTCATCTTCCGACTCAGCCTGTTCTGTTTTCGCTAATAAATCCTCTTGCTTAAATAAGTAATTCGGCTTCATTTGCTTTCTCACATGATCAACTGTTTTTTCAATCTCATCATCCGATACATATACACCTTGTACACGAACTGGCTTAGATGTGCCGTTCCCTAAAAATAACATATCACCACGGCCAAGTAATTTTTCCGCGCCCCCAATATCGATAATCGTACGTGAATCAACTTGAGATGATACAGTAAACGCAATACGCGTTGGAATATTTGATTTAATTAAACCTGTAATAACATCTACAGATGGACGCTGCGTCGCAACTAATAAATGAATGCCACAAGCACGTGCTTTTTGCGCAATACGACAAATCGCTTCCTCAACATCACCCGGTGCTACCATCATTAAATCGGCTAACTCATCAATAACGATAACGATATAAGGTAATGTCTCACCTGGAATATCTCGCTCGCTTACAATTGTATTATAGCGAGTTAAATCACGAGCACCAGCATGAGCAAACAATTCATAACGACGCTCCATTTCATCAACTGCCCACTTTAACGCAGCTGTCGCTGCTTTTACATCCGTAATAACAGGTGCTACAAGATGCGGAACAGAATTGTATGGCGCAAGCTCAACCATCTTCGGATCAATTAACATTAACTTTACTTCATGTGGTTTCGCTTTATATAAAATACTCGTTAAAATCGCGTTAATACACACACTTTTACCTGAACCCGTTGCACCCGCAATAAGTCCGTGCGGCATTTTCCGAATATCCGTTACAATTGGATCACCTGAAATATCAAGTCCAAGCGCAACAGTAAGTGGCGATTCACTCTTTGTGAATACAGGACTTCTTAAAATCTCACGAAGAAATACCGGCTTACTTTCTTTATTTGGAACTTCAATTCCAATCGCACTCTTTCCTGGAATCGGCGCTTCAATACGAATATCTTTCGCAGCTAAACTTAACTTAATATCATCACTTAAATTTGTAATTTTATTTACTTTCACGCCTGGGTCTGGTTGTACTTCAAAACGAGTTACTGCTGGCCCTTGCGATACATTAATAACATGTGCTCCAACATGAAAATTATTAAACGTTGTATCTAATAATTCTTTTTGCTCATCTAACCATTCTGTATTATCTAGCGCTGATTGCTGTGGAATTGACAACAACGCTAATGGCGGAACAGTATATGTCGGTGGTGTATGCAATACATTTCGCATATCGTTCTCTCTTTGATTTACAACATATGCTTTCTCTTTTGGTTCTGTACTTGAAATTGACTTTTGTACTTGCTCTACCACTACTTGTTGCATTGGTTGTTCTTCCACTTGTGGTTCTGCTACTACTTGCTGCA
>NZ_QJTG01000038.1:0-337 GCF_003217275.1 Bacillus sp. 196mf | reverse complement strand
TTCTACTACCACCTGCTGCATTGGCTGTTCTTCCACTTGTGGTTCTGCTACCTCTTGTTGTACTGGCTTATTCTCTACTCGTACATTAGCAGAAGGCTGCATTGCATTTGCTCTAGCTGCATGTCTTTCCATTAATCGTGTTCTATCTTGTTTCAACATAACAACATTAAATGGTACATGACGCTTTTTCTCACGTTTTGGTTCTTCTTTTTTTACAACGGGTTGTTCTTCTACGACCGGCACTTCTTCTTCAACTGATTGCTCTTCTACGACCGGTGCTTCTTCTTCAACTGATTGCTCTTCTACGACCGGTGCTTCTTCTTCAACTGATTGCTCT
>NZ_QJTG01000037.1:0-29679 GCF_003217275.1 Bacillus sp. 196mf | reverse complement strand
GAAGAAACCGGAAGTAAGACTGGAAAAGTTAAATAAAGACCCGCAAGTAAAAGTAGAAAAAGAATTACCGAAAACAGGGGCAGCACATCCATGGATGATGTCAGTTGGTGCGGGAATTTCATTCTTAGTTGGCGGAGTATTATTCGTATTAGGTAGAAGAAGAAAACAATAATTTTTGTAGACGAAAAGCACACTGAGTTCGATAGTGTATCGAATTCAGTGTGCTTTCGTGGTATATAAAATAAAAGCTCCTTCCGCGTATGGAAGGAGCTTTTATTTTTACATATTAAAACATGCTTGAGCTATGCATTGGTTGAAGTTTTGCATTTGGATCGAAGTAAGCTTTTGCATTGTTTACTGCTGTCGGTGCTTCGCCAAATCCACAAGCGATAAGTTTTACTTTTCCTTCATATGTACAAATGTCACCAGCAGCGTAAATGCCAGGAATATTTGTTTCCATTTTTGAATTCACAAGGATGCTATTTTTTTGTATATCTAAGCCCCAGTTTTTAATTGGGCCAAGAGAGGAAACGAAGCCGTAGTTTACAATTACATCATCAACATCGATGATAACTTTTTCTTCAGTTTTTACGTGCTGAAGAACGACTTGTTCAATTTTGTCATCACCAATGAGTTCAACTGGAACATACGGTGTACTTACTTCTGCACGAGAATTCATTAAGTTTTCGACGCTATGTTCATGTGCGCGGAATTTATCACGGCGATGAACGATTGTAACTTTGTCAGCAATCGGTTCTAACATCATCGTCCAGTCTACTGCTGAGTCGCCACCGCCAAATACTACGACGCGCTTGCCAGCAAATTTATTCATATCATCAACGAAATAATGTAAGTTTTTCTTTTCGTATTTTGCTGTACCTTCTAATTCTAAGCGGCGTGGTTGGAAAGCACCATTGCCGGCAGTAATAATGACTGATTTAGAATAGTGAGTTTGTTTATTCGTAACAAGTTTAAATATACCATCAGCTTGTTTTTCAAGCGTATCAACAGCTTCTTCTAAGCAAATGGTTGGATCAAATTTCTTCATTTGCTCTTTTAAGTTATCAACTAATTCTTGTGCGCGCACTTTTGGAAATCCAGCTACATCATAAATGTATTTTTCAGGGTAGAGTGCGGATAATTGTCCTCCAAGTTGAGGTAAGCTTTCAATGATTTTTACACTTGCTTGTCTCATCCCGCCATAAAATGCTGTGAATAGTCCTGTTGGACCACCACCAATAATTGTTATGTCGTAAACTTTTTGATTTTCTGCCACTTTCATTCCCCCTATAGATGGAATTTTGATATTGATTTCATATATTGTTCATATGTACACGAAAATCCTGCAAATGATGACACTTTCAAATAAATGATAGCATATTTGAGTTCATAATACTTCTGAAAACGACTGAATTGTGTGTAAGTTTTCGCATAGATGCTTTTTGTATTGTATAAAATATACAGAAAGGAAAATACATGAAAAAAAGGTTGAAAAACCCTTGAAAACGCTATGTTATTTTAAAATATTGATAATTCTCCAGAAGCTTGAATTCTGGAATAAAACCGACTAATATAGGGAAGTATTATGTTAAATTTCTATGACAAAATTCGTACGATTTTTTGACTGCGTTTTGTTATGATATAGAATGTGATAAATTCCACATTCTTGACAAATAGAGTTTTTAGTACTTGGTATTATTTCTCATTACTATTATATAAAGAAAAGGGTTGTGATTTGGTGAAGACTCCAAAAATCGTAGTTTTAGGTGCAGGTTATGGCGGGATGATTACGACTGTTCGTCTGCAAAAAGCATTATCTGTAAATGAAGCTGAAATTACGTTAGTAAACAACAACAGCTATCACTACCAAGCGACTTGGTTACACGAGAGCGCAGCTGGTACATTACAAGATGAAAAAATCTGTCTAGATATTCAAGACGTTATTGATACAAATAAAGTGAACTTTGTACAAGACACAGTAGTAGAAATTAAAGCTGCTGAAAAACGTATTATCTTAAAAGACGGCGAGTTAGAGTATGACTACTTAGTAATCGGTCTTGGTTTCGAATCAGAAACATTCGGAATTACAGGATTAAAAGAGCATGCATTCTCAATCGCTAACATTAATGCAACTCGTGAAATTCGTGAGCATATGGAAGCTAGTTTCGCTAAATATGCAGATGAAAAGCGCGATGAGTTAGTAACAATCGTTGTTGGTGGTGCTGGATTTACTGGTATCGAGTACGTAGGTGAGCTTGCAAACCGTGTTCCTGAACTTTGCAAACAGTACAATGTACCACGTGAAAAAGCACGTATCATCTGTGTAGAAGCTGCTCCAACAGCACTTCCAGGTTTCGATCCAGCATTAGTAGAATATGCTGTAAAACAACTTGAGAAAAAAGGCGTAGAATTCCGCATCGGTACAGCAATTAAAGAAGCAACTGAAGAAGGTATTATTGTTGCAAATGGTGATGATACTGAATTAATTAAGTCTAAAACAGTAGTTTGGGCTGCAGGTGTTCGTGGTAATGGTATTGTGGAAGAGTCTGGCTTTGAAGCAATGCGCGGACGTGTAAAAGTTGATGAGTACATGCACGCTCCAGGATACGAAGAGGTATTCATGGTTGGTGATGCAGCGTTAATCATTAACGAAGAAATTAACCGTCCTTACCCACCAACAGCACAAATTGCAATTCAACAAGGTTACAATATTGCACACAACTTAACTGTATTAGTTCGTGGCAAGGGCGAAATGAAAAAATTCGCATTCGATAATAAAGGATCTGTATGTTCTTTAGGTCATGACGATGCAATGGGCGTTGTTATGGGTAAAAAGTTAACAGGTTGGAAAGCTTCCTTCATGAAGAAAGTAATCGATAACCGCTACTTATTCTTATTAGGTGGACCTTTATTAGTTCTTAAAAAAGGTAAATTAAAGTTCTTTTAATATATAGTAGAAAAAGCAGAAACGGCTAAGCGCCGTTTCTGCTTTTTTTTCATATAATACATGTTTTCGATATAACAATAGAAAGATGGGAGAAATGTTTTATTTGAACATTGCCTTATCATGAAATGGATGAATCCAATGTTTTATTTTCTTCATAATTACATTTCTGCATCTTGATATTTTTTTGTTAACAGTATATCGACAAAATGGGTTTTTTCACTTTTTGAAAAAAGGAAATTTCACAGCGAATTAAAAAGTATAGTATAATATATAGAAAAGAAAGAATATTCTGTCCGTTCGGATGGAGGAGGATGCATCATGGGGAAGCGCGGGAAAGTATGGTTAGCTGTTAGTGGCTTAGTAGCTACAAAAGATGGCAGGTGGCTATTCGTTAAGAAGAAATACAGTGGATTAAAAGGGAAATGGTCTTTACCGGCTGGTTTTGTAAATGAAGGTGAGACAGTTGATGAAGCTGTGAAACGCGAAGTGTTAGAAGAGACAGGCATTGTCGCTCATGTGAAGGGGATCATTGGTGTTCGATCGGGTGTTATTCGTGATGAAATTAGTGATAATATGATTATTTTCCTTTTGGAGCCTGAAGGAGAAAATATTATTGTACAGGAGAAAGAATTGTCTGAAGTGGCGTTCTTACATCCAGATAAGATTGCGGACGATCCGAATACGTCTGTACTTATTAAATATTTGTTAGAAGGAAGATCAGAACTACATCTTGAAGTGGACAAAACATTAAATCCAGGAGAACCATTTGGTTATACAGCCTATCACGTATTTACGGCACGTGCGAAGGAGAGGGAGAAAGAGTGAGTATACCGGTACTACTTATTTCAATGATGTTATTTTTTATTTTGTTCTTTGGAATTGGATTTTTACTCAACATGATTTTGCGAGCTACTTGGGTAATGGTTATTGTGTATCCGATTGTTTGTATGCTTATTATTAATAAAGCGAGTATGTGGGATTATTTTTCAAAACCGAAAGAAACATTTTCTTCATTTGGGACAAGTGTATCGCACTTAGGACAAGCAGACGTGTTTATTCTATCTACTGGATTAGTAGGGGCTGCTTTAGCAGGAGTCGTGATCAAGAAACTTCGGAAAAGCGGATATCAAATGTTTTAATCTCCAACTAAGTTGGAGATTATTTTTTGCATATTCCTTCATCGTATAGGGAATGATTAACGATGAAGGAGTGTGGAATATAAAAATGTTAAAACGATATTGTATTCGCATTATGATGACTTGTTTACTTGCATTTGCATTATGCGTAACATGGAAGGCTTTCACTGGAGTTTCTTTATTAGAGATTGTAAAGACATATGAAGGAATGAGTGCAAAAGAAGTACATGCAGCAGAAGTTAAGAGAAATGTTGCTCCGAGTAAAGAAGTGATAAATGCTTTAGAGCAGGCAAACGACTGGTCTAAATATCGTTCAATTGAAATGACTGCAACAGGTTATACATCGGGGATTGAGTCAACAGGTAAGAGGCCAGGGCATCCAGAGTATGGTATTACATATTCAGGTGTTAAAGTGAAAAGGGATTTATATTCCACAATTGCTGCGGACTTACGCGTATTCCCGATTGGAACGATTCTCTTCGTGCCAGGTTACGGGTATGGTGTAGTAGCTGATAAGGGCGGAGCAATAAAAGGAAACCGTCTTGATTTATATTATGATACGGTGAAAGATGTTTATAGCCAATGGGGTAAGAAAAAAGTAAATGTGTATGTAGTAAAAGTAGGAAAAGGTAAGTTTACAGAAGAAGAGTTAACGATGTTAAATCAAGACGAAACGATGCAAGTGTTTCGTGGTCAATATTTAAAGCAAAGATAGTCTAGTCGTAATTACGCTAGACTTTTTTTCTTGGCTTATTTCATAATAGAGGAGATTTTACACGTCATATAACTGTAGTTAGAATTGTCGCATTTTATCGAAAATAAAGTTATAATGGTGGTAGAGAAATTTAGGGGGTCTGAACATGTTTCAAGTACAAAAAGAATTAGCAGGTCACGAAGCAGTAATTGTCGCTTTATTTGAAGAAGAGAAAATGAGTAGTTTTGTACAAGAACTGGACAAAGCGTTTGAAGGACAATTACAAGTTTTACTAGAAGAGAAAGAATTATCTACGAAGAAAAAGGCCATTTCGAAAGTACATAGCTTAGGAAAAACAAATGTGAAACGGTATTACTTTGTTGGTTTAGGCAAGAAAGAGTCTTATACGACAGAAACGTTACGTGTGGCTCTTGGTAAGGCATTTAAAACACTACAAGCAGCAAAAGTACAAGATGCAGCAATCTTACTTGATTCTTTCGTAACAGAGAAATTAGACGCGATTGATGTCGCTCATATTGCAGCAGAGGTACAAGGCCTTGGTACATATGAATTACAAACGTATAAATCAGATAAAAAGGATCGTGTAGAGTTAGAGAAGTTCACGGCTATTACAGCGGAAGATGCACAAGAAATTGAAGCCGCATTAACAGTTGGCTACGTACATGGACGTGCAACAAATTCAGCTCGTACACTTGTAAATATGCCGCCAAACGTATTAACAGCGACAAAGCTTGCTGAGTATGCTGTTGAGTTAGCGGAGAAGTATGATATGGACTATAAAGTTCTTGAAAAAGAAGAGATGGAAGATCTTGGTATGGGTGCGTTACTTGCAGTAAACCAAGGTAGTACAGAGCCACCCAAAATGATTGCTCTTATTTATAAAGGAAAAGAAGAGTGGACAGATGTCATTGGATTCGTTGGAAAAGGTATTACATACGATACAGGTGGTTATTCTTTAAAACCACGTGAAGGCATGGTTGGTATGAAAGGTGATATGGGCGGTGCAGCTGCTGTATTAGGTGCGATGGAAATTATCGGAGAACTGCGCCCAGAACAAAATGTGATCGCTGTTATTCCTTCAACTGATAACGTTGTAAGTGGTACGGCATTTAAGCCAGACGATGTAATCACATCTATGAGTGGAAAAACAATTGAAGTATTAAATACGGATGCAGAAGGTCGTCTAGCTTTAGCTGATGGTATTACGTATGCGAAAAAACTTGGCGCAAACTACCTTGTTGATGTTGCAACATTAACAGGCGGTGTAATTGTTGCACTTGGAAACCATACGACAGGCGCAATGACAAATAATGAAGAGTTGTTTGAGCAAGTACTAGAGGCTTCTATGGAAACAGATGAACCAATTTGGCAACTACCGATTTTTGATCGTGATAAAGAACGTGTGAGAAACAGTAAGTTTGCTGATTTAAATAACTCACCAGGCCGTGAAGGACATGCGGTTATGGCAGGTACATTCCTAGGCGAATTCGCTGAAGATACACCGTGGGTACACTTAGATATCGCTGGAACATCAGAAACAAAAGGCGCGCACGACTTAGGTCCAGCTGGAGCAACTGGTGCAATGGTACGTACACTTGCAACACTTGTGGAGCGTTTCGGAGAAGAATAAGAGTATAAGTGAAGACTGTTCCAATATTTTGGAACAGTCTTCTTTTTTATAGGTTTGTTTATCCCGCTATTTGCCGGACAGTAAGACCCTAACCTCAAAATTCAGTGGAAGCAAAGAAGTGAGGTGGGGTTGCCCGTAAACGCTCAATTGGTGAGGGCTGATTAAAGTTTCACTTTATAAAGAAATTGTATACAAAATCCCATTTAAAGCAAAAGAAGTACGGCCCGTTTCTTCAGAGACAACTAATATAAGTGCATCACTCTTTTCCGATAAGCCTATTGCAGCTCTGTGACGCGTTCCTAGCTCAGAATCAACTTCTGTACTTTTCGTTAAAGGAAGAATATTAGCAGCTGAGACTATATGATTATTTTTTACGAGAACGGCACCGTCATGAAGAGGGTTACCTGGGTAAAATATTGATTCGAGTAATGGCGCAGTTAAATGAGCGTTTAATGTCGTTCCAGTTTGAATGAAAGCTTCAAGCGTTTCATTTCGTTCCACAACGATAAGAGCACCATGTTTTCTAGCGCTTAAATGTTGGATAGCTGTCGTAATAAAAGATGAACTTTCCGTATAAGGTGATAAATATGCCTGAATATAGTATGTAGCTGCCAATGTTTGTACATTTGCCAACATATGATGAATATCTTCCATTTTGCATAAAATACATTCATCTTCTTTATCGATTGCGTTTCTCATAATCGATAGTTCTCTTTCAGCAATTTCAATCATTTGCTTTGTTTGTATTTTGAGCTCTTCTGACAAGCCCCATTCTTGCATAATCCTCATTCCCTTTAGTGGAGTATTTAACAATAGTGTATACAAATATTCCTAGTAAAATCCTGCTAGATTTTATAAAATATTGAGATACAGCATATTTTTTTCATATAATAAAGATATGACAAGCGGGAGGAGAGAGAAGAATGAATTGGAGACAAGAATTTAGTCGCTGGCTTTCTTACGCACAATTAGATGCAGAATTAAAAGAACAGCTAGAAAATATGAAGCAAGATGAGAAGAAAATCGAGGATAGCTTTTATAAAAATCTAGAGTTTGGCACAGGTGGTATGCGTGGTGAACTTGGTGCTGGTACGAACCGTTTAAACGTATATACAGTTCGTAAAGCAACAAAAGGATTAGCAAGCTTTATTGAAAAGTTAGGTGAGGAAGCGAAAAAACGAGGTGTTGTTGTAGCTTATGATTCTCGACATAAATCGCCTGAATTCGCAATGGAGGTCGCTGCAACACTTGGCGCACGCGGTATCACAACATATGTGTTTGAAAGCTTACGTCCAACGCCAGTGCTTTCTTTCGCAGTTCGTCATTTACATACAGTAAGTGGAATCGTTCTTACGGCAAGCCATAATCCGCCTGAATATAACGGATATAAAGTATACGGTGAAGATGGTGGACAGTTGCCTCCAAAAGAGGCAGATGAGTTAATTAGCTACGTAAACGCAGTAGAAGATGAATTAACAGTTGAAGTCGCTGATGTAGAGCAATTAAAAGCTGACGGTTTATTACATATTATTGGACAAGAAGTAGATGATGCATATGCTGCAGAATTGAATAATGTTATCATTAATAAAGAAATGGTACAAAAGGTTGGTAAAGACTTAAAAATCGTCTTTACACCATTACACGGAACATCAAATATTTCTGTACGCCGTGGTTTAAAAGAAGTTGGATTTACAGATGTAACAGTTGTAAAAGAGCAAGAGTTACCAGATCCAAACTTCTCTACAGTAAAATCACCGAACCCAGAAGAGCATGCAGCGTTTGAGTATGCAATTCGTGACGGTGAAAAGGTAGGCGCAGATGTATTAATCGCAACTGATCCTGACGCAGATCGCCTTGGTGTAGCAGTTCGTAATCATAATGGTGAGTTCCAAGTATTAACAGGTAACCAAACAGGTGCATTAATGCTTGATTACTTACTATCTCAAAAGAAAGAAAACGGAACGCTTCCAGAGAACGGTGTCGTATTAAAAACAATTGTAACGTCTGAAATTGGTCGTACAATTGCAAAAGCATACGGTTTAGATACAATTGATACGTTAACTGGATTTAAATTTATCGGTGAGAAAATTAGACAGTATGAAGAAAGCGGACAATACGAATTCCAATTCGGTTATGAGGAAAGCTATGGTTATTTAATCCGTCCATTCTGCCGTGATAAAGATGCAGTACAATCTGTCCTATTTGCATGTGAAGTAGCTGCATACTACAAATCACAAGGGAAAACGTTATATGATGGTCTATTAGAAGTATTTGAGAAATACGGATTCTTCCGTGAAGACCTTGTATCGTTAACGTTAAAAGGAAAAGATGGAGCGGAACAAATCCAAGAGATGATGGCGACGTTCCGTGAGAATCCTCCGAAAGAAGTAGCGGGCTTAACAGTCGTAGCAGTTGAAGACTATAAAGCAAGCATTGTTACATCTTTACAAGATGGACATAAAGAAGAGATTCACTTACCGAAATCAAATGTGTTAAAATATCAATTAGAGGATGGTTCATGGTTCTGCCTACGTCCATCTGGAACTGAACCGAAGATTAAGTTCTACTTTGGTGTAAAAGATAGTTCTTTACAAAATAGTGAACAAAAGTTACTTACTATTAAAGAAGATATTATGAATCGTTTATAATATAAAGTAATTTTAAGTAGTAGGGAACAAAAGGGAGCGAAATCTCCCTTTTGTTTTATGTAAGGAAATGATCGTTATTGATTCTGACAGAAGAGAGGGTATTTTGTGATGAAAAAAGTAAGAAAAGCCATAATCCCAGCAGCTGGATTGGGAACACGTTTTTTACCAGCGACAAAAGCAATGCCGAAAGAAATGTTGCCGATAGTAGATAAACCAACTATCCAATACATCGTAGAAGAAGCAATACAATCAGGAATCGAAGATATTATTATCGTTACTGGTAAAACAAAGCGCTCTATTGAAGATCATTTTGATAATGCATTTGAGTTAGAGCAAAACTTATTAGAAAAGAAAAAGTATGAGTTACTTGAAAAAGTACAGGCTTCTTCAAAAATGGTAGATATTCATTATATTCGTCAAAAAGAACCAAGAGGATTAGGACACGCTGTTTGGTGTGCACGTAAATTCATCGGTGATGAGCCATTTGCTGTTTTATTAGGCGATGATATCGTTCAAGCTGAAAAACCATGCTTACGTCAATTAATCGAAGAATATGATAAAACGCTTTCTTCTGTTATTGGTGTACAAACGGTTCCAGAAAATGAAACACACCGCTACGGAATTATTGATCCATTAGAACAAGAAGGTCGTCGTTACCAAGTTCGCAATTTCGTTGAGAAACCAGCACAAGGTACAGCACCTTCAAACTTAGCGATTATGGGCCGTTACATTTTAACGCCTGAAATCTTTATGTTCTTAGAGCAGCAACATGTCGGTGCTGGTGGTGAAATTCAGTTAACAGATGCAATCCAAAGCTTAAATGAAATCCAACGTGTATTTGCTTACGATTTCGAAGGAAAGCGCTACGACGTAGGTGAAAAGCTAGGATTCGTTCAAACGACAATTGAAATGGCCCTGCAACACCCAGAATTACGTGATGACATGGTTGTAATGATGAAGAAAATTTTAGAAGAACAAGTGAATCAAGAGTCTTAATATAAAAAAAGAGTTATTGCAGCAAGCCGCAATAACTCTTTTTTATTATGAAATCGTCGAATGAGAATGCTGATAAGCAGAACGACGCACAGCATAGTATATGCGAGGGGCGATAATAGCACCGATAATTGTAAATACAATATCTTTTACTGCAAACCACATCATAATCATCCAAGCAGCTTTATAGCTCATATTACCGCCCATAAAGAGATTGACTGCCCCGTACATGTAAGTAGTACCGATTATATAAGTTAAAATAATTCCTGTGAAAGAGGCAATCGCAAATGTAATGAATGTTGGTCTTTCTTTTTGTTCTACTAGTTTCCCCGATACGTAAGCAACGATAATAAATGCGATAATAAAACCACCAGTAGGATCTAAAAGTGCTCCAAATCCAGCCTTGAAGTTAGCGAAGATTGGTGCGCCGGCTACGCCAACGAGCATATAAACAGTCATGGATAAAGCACCAAGTCTACTTCCAAGAAGAAGACCTGCTAAAATTGCGAAAAATGGTTGCATAGATAATGGGATACCTGCTACTTGAAGGAATGGTGCCCAAGATACAATATTTGCACCGATGGCCATAAGAGCAACGAACATGGCAGCTAATGCTAAATCTAAAACATGTAATCTTTTCATAATGTTAACCTCCTGTTGTTTTTAGGTTAACATTATCGTAGCTAAAATATTTACTTGTTGTCAATCAAAATATTTTGATAAGAAGGCTTTAAATAGTCTCTTAACAACGTATATGGAATACGAAATTGCGGAATTCCACTTGAATACGGAGCAATCTCATATAAAGGGAAATAAATGACGAGATTGTCTGGCTCTAAAAAGAAGTGAAACTTTTTCATACTCATTACCTTTTCAGTTGCATCAGGAAAATAAATACTTTCATTTTGTTTAATTTGTCTTACAATCTCTGCACGGATTACATCTTTATATTTATCTTTTTGTTGAAATAAATCGTCTAAGTGCAGTAGCTTTTTTTCTTTTAAATCAAATGTATTTGCCTTCCACGTATAAAGACCGTGTGCTCCGCCAGTATATTGATAGTAATTCACATATAGGCTAAGAAAAGGTGGTTTGTTTAAAGAGACTTTATAATCAACATTTGCTACGTACGGATGAAATGGTGTACTAGATCCTTCTGTCTCTTTATAGTATTTTTTTGCTTCTTTTTCTAATTTGTTTTTAAATTTGTCAGTGGATTTTTTGTAGTATAAATTGAGCTTATTTTGAAATGTAGAGTCAGAAAAGTTGTGAAAAGAAGGCCTATTTATTTGATATTCTATATAAGGTTTCTTACCTTTTTGCGTTACAGTCTTAACATCGATTGTCAGGTTAGATGCTTTGGCTGTTATTGCACAATTTGGTACAATAGTCAGCAAGGAGAACATAAGCAGTAATATACAAAATTTCTGTTTCATTTAGGTGAAGCCTCCTTATATAAGTGTTATAAGTAGTTTGAAAATAAATAGGTAAAATTATACATTTAATTAAAGCAAGAGAAGGAGGAAGCGATATGGCAAAAACTTTAATGGATTCACTTGGAATTGAGTTGTTAGAGATGACAGAAGATAAGGTGGTTGCTACGATGCCTGTTGATGAGCGTACGCATCAGCCATTTGGATTTTTACATGGCGGTGCATCGGTTGCATTAGCAGAAACAGTGGCAAGTGTTGGTTCATACAATTTAATTGATCAAGAAAAATGTATTTGTTTCGGATTAGAAATTAATGCAAACCACATTCGCTCAAAGAAAGATGGAATTGTAACAGCGATCGGAACACCGATACATAGAGGACAATCGACAATGGTTTGGGATGTTCGTATTATTGATGAAAATGATGATTTACTATGTATATCAAGATGTACAGTAGCAATTAAAGAAAAACGTGAAAAGTAAAAAAGAGGCGCTCTTATGAGCAGCCTCTTTTTCTTATAATTAGAACTGGATTTTCTTCTCTAAGAAACCTTTTAGTTCGCTAATTGGCATACGAACTTGTTCCATTGTATCACGGTCACGTACTGTAACAGCTTTGTCTTCAACTGAGTCGAAGTCGTATGTGATACAGAATGGTGTACCGATTTCGTCTTGACGACGGTAACGTTTACCGATAGAACCAGTTTCATCAAAGTCTACCATGAAGTCTTTAGCTAATTCTGCGAATACTTCAGTAGCACCTTCAGATAGCTTTTTAGATAATGGTAAGATAGCTGCTTTGTATGGTGCTAAAGCAGGGTGGAAACGAAGAACTGTACGAGAATCGTTTTCTAATTGCTCTTCTTCATATGCATCACATAAGAATGCTAATGTTACACGGTCTGCGCCTAAAGATGGCTCGATGCAGTATGGTACGTAACGCTCATTCGTTTGTGGATCGATATAGTTAAAGTCTTCGTTTGAGTGTTCCATGTGACGTTTTAAGTCGAAGTCTGTACGAGATGCAACGCCCCAAAGTTCGCCCCAACCGAATGGGAATTTGAATTCAATGTCAGTTGTTGCATTACTATAGTGAGATAACTCTTCTTCACCGTGGTCACGAAGACGCATGCTCTCTTCAGTCATACCAAGTGAAAGTAACCAGTTTTTACAAGTTTCACGCCAGAATGCGAACCACTCTAAATCTTCACCAGGCTTACAGAAGAATTCAAGTTCCATTTGTTCGAATTCACGTGTACGGAATGTGAAGTTACCAGGTGTGATTTCGTTACGGAAACTCTTACCGATTTGGCCAATACCAAATGGAAGCTTTTTACGCATAGAGCGTTGAACGTTTTTGAAGTTTACGAAAATACCTTGTGCTGTTTCAGGACGAAGGAAGATTTCGTTTGTGCTAGACTCTGTAACACCTTGGAATGTTTTGAACATTAAGTTGAACTGACGGATTTCAGTGAATTCTTCACTACCGCAATCAGGACATTTTACTTCATGTTCTTTCATTAAGTCAGCCATTTGGTCGAAAGTAAGACCATCAACAACCATTTCGATGCCTTTTGCATCTAAAGCATCCTCAATTAATTTGTCAGCACGGTGACGAGCTTTACATTTTTTACAGTCGATCATTGGATCGTTGAAGTTACCAACGTGACCAGAAGCGATCCAAGTTTTAGGGTTCATTAAAATAGCTGCGTCTAAACCAACGTTGTATGGAGATTCTTGAATGAATTTTTTCCACCAAGCTTTTTTAACATTATTTTTTAATTCGATTCCAAGTGGACCGTAATCCCAAGTGTTTGCAAGACCACCGTAAATTTCAGAACCAGGGAAAACAAAACCGCGATGTTTCGCTAAGTTTACAACTTGTTCCATTGAATACATAAGAAAATCCTCCTTTTGAAAGTTAACGTATTGGCGATGACATACTCTGATACTTTGGAAACGAGCAGTATAGCTAAAAAGAACATAAAAAAACGCTCATCCCAAGGCTTATTTGCCTAGGGACGAGCGTTTGCCCGCGGTTCCACCCTAGTTGATACACAAAAGGTGCATCCACTTTATCATGTATTGCTCGGGACTGCCGTTTCCTTGCGGCTTCAGGCTTTCACTATCCCTGAATCGCTTTTTATGCAAGTACTTATAAGTCCGTCATCACTACTTATATTAGTAATAATGAACATATTCTAACACGTTCTTTTTTAAATCTCAATAGAGGAACGCGTCTATCTATGATAGAGTCTCGCCTATTTTTTCATTATTTATTCCGTAATTTTCTTTAATATGCTTAATTGCTTCACGCTTACTTAATGGAGCGAGCTCGTTGTTTTGCACGTATTCCCAAACTACATCCGGATTTGTTTTTGCATATTCACGAAGGACCCAGCCAATCGCTTTTTGAATGAAAAATTCTTTTGAAGAATGTAGTTGTCCAATAATCCAGAAAAGAAGTTCTTCATCCATCTTTTGTTTATATTTCAGTTGGAATAAAATAGCGGCGCGTTGTAACCATATGTTATCTGATGCAATCCATTTTGGAATATAAGCAGAAATCAATTCTGGGTGTTTTAAAAAGATAGTACCTAAGAATGTAGGGACGATGCTATCGACAGAGTCCCACCAAGATTTTGTGACAATAAGTTCTTCTAAGAAGGGGATATGAGTTTCGTTTATATGTTTTTTATATTTTTGCATAATATCAAGTGCGGCCGCTTGGAATTCACGTTCTGGTAAGTCCCAAAGCTCACGTACGATAATTTGGAAGTCTTTTTTATCTGGGAGAGTATGTATTTGAATGATGTCTTTTAATAATTGGCGTCTTTCCGGTGTTTGAATACCTAGAAATGGGAAGTGATTTTTCATATAACGAGCCATAGGTTCTGCTTTTTCAGGATTTTTATGAGCTGTGAAATGCTCTTGTAATGCTTTTACAAATGGATGCATAAGTGTTTCTCCTCTCTTATTCTCTATCTTCTCTTATTATACAAAGAGTTTGGATAAATTTTAAAACATAACTTGCAATGTAATGAAATATGTTGAAAGTAGAGAGGAGAGGATAAGATGGAGGATCAAGGAGTACTAGCAGGTTTCTTTGCTCTTAGTTTTGCGTTTATTCTTGTTATATTGATTTGGGCAATTATTTCATATTTGTTAACGGCTTTTGCACTTTATTCGATGGCGAAAAATGATGGTGCAACGGACGGGGTGCTTGCGTTTATTCCGTTTTTGAATAGTAAGACGTGGGGTGACTTAGCGAAAGATAAATTACCAGATTTTTTGAAAGAAGAAGCAGGGTGGAAAGTGTTCGGTATATATGTTGCATGTTTCATTTTTAATTTCGTACCAATTATAAGTTTACTAGCAACAGCTGTATCGATTGTATTGTCTATTTATCTTATCTACGCTATTTTAGACAGATATGGAACGAACTCTATATTATTTACGATTATTCATGTAATCACATTTTCGGTGTTCTTACCGATTCATTTATTTATTATTCGAAATGAACCGGTGAGATATAAAGAGTAGATTTTTCGTTTTTGTTGATAAGTCAATATATTTTAGATATAAGTAAAAAAGCGCCCTGATTATCAGAGCGCTCTTTTTACTACATAAGGTAGCGTAAATAAATATAAATGTGAGAAATGATTAATGAAACGATCATAATTGGGAAACCGACTTTTAGGAATTCCATGTAACTAAATTTATGTCCTTCGCGGCTCGCAATACCTGCAACGATTACGTTAGCAGAAGCTCCGATTAATGTTCCGTTTCCACCGAGACAAGCACCTAGTGCTAATGCCCACCATAATACATCGATTTGTGCGTCAGATGGTGATAAGCCTAGCCCAACTGCCATATCGTTAATAAGTGGAATCATTGTTGCGACGAATGGGATGTTATCAATTGTTGCAGAGGCGATACCAGATACCCATAAAATAAGGATGGATGCGTAAGAAATATCTCCGCCTGTTATACCAATTACTTTTTGAGCTAACATTTTGATAAGACCGATATCGATAAGTCCTCCAACAAGTACGAATAGCCCTGCGAAGAAGAAGATTGTTACCCACTCTACGCTTGCAAATACTTCTTCAATTTCATGCTCTTTCACACCAATTAACATAAGTACAGTAGCACCAGTTAAGGCAATGATAGCCGCATCAATATGGAAAATAGAATGAGTCATGAAACCTACAATCGTAAGTCCAAGCACCGTTAAAGATTTTTTCATTAATACTGGATCTTTAATGTATTGTTTTTCATCTAAGCTCATTAATTTTTTAACCTGTACAGGATCGGCAATTAATTGTTTACGGTACATGAAGTAAAGTATTGTTGCTGTAACTCCAATAATAATAATTACGATTGGTGCTAGGTTCAATAGGAAAGCATTGAAGTCTAAATGCTTATTGGCAGAACCAATCATAATGTTAGGTGGATCACCAATTAATGTTGCCGTTCCCCCAATGTTTGAAAAAATAATTTCAGAAAGTAAATATGGAACAGGATTTACTTGCAGTATGCGCGTAATAGATAAAGTAACTGGAACAACAAGAAGTACAGTTGTAACGTTATCTAAAAATGCGGAGCCAAGCGCGGTAAGTAGGGAAAGGGAAATTAAAATTTTAATTGGATTTCCTTGTGCCCCTTTTGCTGCTTTAATGGCAACGTATTGGAAAACACCTGATTTACTCGTAATGTTCACCAAAATCATCATACCGATAAGTAGCGTAATCGTTCCCCATTCAATATGTTTCGTAAAGGCGTTATGTAAATCGACGACCCCCACAATTACCATGAATGCTGCACCAAGAAGTGCGATGACAGCGCGATTAATTTTTTCAGAAATAATAATGGCATATGTAATTAAAAAGACTGCGATAGCAAAATAATACTGCCAGTTAGCGAGTTCTTGCGTTGTTTCGTGCAAAAATCTCATCTCCTTTCATTCATTTTTCTTAGTGTGTCAAATATTAACTAGATGAAACACACATAACGTCATTATAAAGTAGAAAAACTGCGGATGTAAATGCAAGGAGGGATTTTGTCATATTTTCTGCATAGGTCATTTTTTCTTATTTTTTAAAATATTTGTGGGCATTTGACATATATATAAGATACATCCAATCTGAATATTTAAAATGGAATTAGCATTCGAGCTTGTTCGTGTAGGAGTGTCAAATAGAAAGGAATGATAAAAATGATAAGGAAGGGATCGTATGGATGAACAACGATTTTTATTTTTAGACTTTGAGTTTACGATGCCCCAGCATAGAAAGAAACCGAAAGGATTTTTTCCGGAAATTATTGAGGTAGGACTCGTTTCAGTTGCTGGCTGTAAGGTGGAAGATACGTATTCATCACATGTCAGGCCGAAAACATTTCCCTCTTTAACGGATCGATGTAAGAAGTTTTTAGGAATAAAACAAGAAGTCGTGGATAAAGGGATTTCATTTCCTGAACTCGTTAAGAAGCTTGCGGAATACGAAACGAAATGTAAACCGACAATTGTAACGTGGGGAAATATGGATATGAAAGTGCTGAAGCATAATTGTGAAATGGCAGGGATAGCTTTTCCATTCTTCGGACAGTGTCGTGATTTATCGCTTGAGTATAAGAAGTTTTTTGGAGAAAGAAATCAAACAGGATTATGGAAAGCAATTGAGGCGTACGGAAAAGTAGGGACAGGGAAGCATCATTGTGCGCTTGATGATGCGATGACGACGTACAATATTTTTAAACTAGTAGAAAAAGATAAAGAGTATTTAGTAAAACCAGCACCTCCAACATTAGGAGAACTCGTTGACTTTTCAAAAGTGTTAAAGAAAGTGAGCACACAGTAACGACCAAATTGCACATTATGTAATTTGGTCGTTTTGTTTTTTAAAGTTTGTAGTCTTTCTTTAACTGTTCTAATGTTTCTAGACTACGCTCTGCAAAAGGTGAATCATCTTCAGAAAATGAATTCATTTGGGTTTCTAATGCTAATTTTAGTGACTCGGTATAATCCGGAATTTCTCCTTCATATTTTTTCACCATTTGCTCTGGAATGTTCGTCTGTTCACGGAAAGCTAAAGCGCGTCTTTCATGGAAAAATGGTACGTCAGCTTGTTTTACGTTATGTAAGTCACCTTGCACCGGATGTTTTAAAACAGCTAATACTTTTACGACGTAACTGCCAGGGCGGCTATTTGTAACTTCGCCGATGTATTTGCCAGTTTTATAAATACCAGTAACGATTTCACCAATTTCAAATGTTTCTCTCATATTTTTCACCTCAAGTTTATAGTAAGGAAAGTAGGAGAAGGAGTCAAAGAAATCATTCACTTTCGGAACGCCCCCTTGAGAATATGGATAGGTTCCACTATAATTTAAAGTTATATAACAGAAAATTCTGATGTTTTACAAATCCTATAATAAGGAGTGTTCTATATGATGCCTTTATATTTTCCGGAAGATAAAACAGAATATATTATTCCAGGGATTGTTTGCGTGCTATTTATAATTGGTGCCGTTGCTACGTGGCGTATGTTCATTCGTGTATCAAAACGCGAAGCGGAGCGATTACAGAAAGTTGAAGAAAAACTATTATCTGAAAAGAAACAGTAACGCATTTTTGTATGTTTCCCTCTATGCTCGGACAATCTAAGGGCAGAATATATTTTGGAGGGAATGGAATGAAGAAACGGCTTTTTTTCAGTTGTTGTTTATTATTTCTGATGGCAGGTTGTGACCAAGGAAAGCCGAAAGAAATTGAAGTGAAATTACATAATGCTTCAGGAGATGAAGTAGGGACTGCGAAAGTAGTGCAGCAAACAAGTGGCGTGAAAATTACGATTAAAGGAGAAGGTTTCACGCCAGGACCACACGGACTACATGTACATGAAATCGGAGAGTGTAAGGCACCTCGTTTTGAATCATCTGGGAATCATTTTAATCCTGATGATAAAAAACATGGTCTTCTTAATCCGAAGGGTGCAGAAAACGGTGATTTACCGAACGTAGTTGCAGATGGTTCTGGGAAGATTAAAGCGGAAATCGATGCACCTCACATCACACTTGAAGAAGGAAAAACGACGATTCATAGAAAAGATGGAGCGTCTATTATTATTACAGAAAACCCTGATGATGGTATGACACAACCGACAGGTAAATCAGGCGATCGAATTGCTTGTGGTGTAATTGTAAAAAAAGCAGCAGATATGAAGAAAAAGTAAAAGCTACCGTGCTGGTAGCTTTTTTTTGTGTAGTATAAGTGAAAATATATCAGCGGTTATTGGAATATATCGACTTACCGATAAAATAGGACAAAGGAGTCTGTCCAAGAATGATTAGGGGACAGACTCCTCTATTATTATGAAAACGTATGACGCAGTCTGTTCAAAATTTCTTCTAAAACAGATCGTGGACAGCCGATGTTAATTCGAATATGTTCTTCGCCACCTAACCCATATTTCTCACCAGGTTCAACGATGATTTTTCCTTTTTCCTCAAGTAATGCAGTACGCTCGTTTTGAGGAAGCTTTAGACGAGAACAATCAATCCATAATAAAAAGCTACCTTCTGGCTTCGTTACGGAAAGAGCAGGTATGTGAGTTTTAATATATTCACAAGCAAATTGAGCATTATCTTCTATATATAATCGAATTTCGTTTAACCAATCATTACATTCTGTATAGGCACTTTGCATCGCTGTGTAGGCAAAGATATTTAACCCGTGGAAGCCTTGTCTATATTGGATAGCTATAAAGGCGTGACGGAGTTTTTCGTTTGGAATGATAATAATCGAAGCTTGTAATCCAGCGATATTAAATGTTTTACTTGGAGCCATACAAGTGATAGTGCGCTCTGCTAATTCTTCAGATAAGGAAGCGAACGGCGTATGTGTATGGTCTGCATAAATGATATCGGAATGAATTTCATCCGCGACAACGATAACGTCATATTTAGTACATAACGATCCGAGCTGCACAAGTTCCTCTTTCGTCCAAACGCGTCCGATTGGGTTATGAGGGCTACAAAGAAGCATGAGTTTGACACCTTGCTGAAACTGCTTTTCTAAATGCTCGAAGTCTATCACATATGTATCATTTTGTTTCTGTAATGGACTCACGCATAACTGCCTGTTGTTTGTTGTGACCATTTCGAAAAATGGAGGATAAATAGGTGGTTGTACGAGAACGGATTCGTTTTCTTTTGTGAAAGCCTGTATGCTCGTACTAAGAGCTGGAACAATCCCCGCGCTAAAAACAATCCATTCTTTTTGAATGTCCCAGTTATATTGTTTTTTTGTCCAGTTACAAATAACATCTCCAATATTTTCGGGAGGAAGTGTATAGCCGAAAATAGGATGCTCAATACGTTTCTTTAAAGCAGTTTGAATTTGTGTTGGTACTTCAAAATCCATATCAGCAATCCAAGCATGGATAAGTTCTTCGTTTTTATATGTATCCCATTTTATACTATGCGTTCCACGTCGATTGATTGCTTTATGAAATAGTTGCATACGTTTGCCCCCTTCTTCTGTAAAACCAATAAGTTATGAAAGTTCTCTCTCTTCTTATAGAATAGCTGATGTGATAGGATAAAGAAAAGTATTAAAAAGTGAAAAGGCGGGAAGCGAATGGGTACATATGAAAAGATGATAGAGGTTGTGAAGAATTGGGATCCGTTTCAAATGGGACCGGAGTTTTATGAAACAGAAGCGAGCGATGTTGTGAACGTCATAAGTGTGTTTGATGATCCAAAATACATCGCAAAGAAGATTCAACATATATACTTTATGTCTTTTGAGGAAGTACCTGCGCTTGAAAAATGTGAGAAATTAGCTGTGGAATTACTTGTAATAAAAGAAGGCGGAAGCTGTTCATTATAGGCTGTCGGAATTTCCGACGGCCTTTTTTATATTATCCCGCTATTTGCCGGGCAGTAAGACCCCCACCTCAAAATTCAGCAGAAGCAAAGAAGTTAGGTGGGGGCTAATTAAAGTTTCACTTTATTGCGCAGAAAAAGCGATAATTTCTTCATAAACATGTTCAGGCTTTTCTTCAGGTAGTAAATGTCCTGTATTTTCGTAAGAAATAAATTTTGAATTCGGTAAATCTTTGTGTAGCCGATGACCTACATGTACAGGGACGACGCGGTCTTTTTCACCCCAAATGAGTAGTGTAGGTGTTTCGATTTTTTGTAATTCAGTTGAAGATAAGTCACCTTCACGGTCTCGTATCATGCGAGTTAAAGCGGGAAATATACGGTCGTCATAAAAAGGAGCGGAGTAACCTTTTTTCATTTCATCGTCAATTAATGAGTGATCATGAACGACATTCATTAAGTTATGAACAATACCGCGTCTAATAATCCAGTTCTTTACGTATAAATGAAAGAACGGTAAATAAGAAGAGTATAGTAAAGGTAAGGTTGCGCGTGCTAAATAGCTAGAGCTGCATAGTAAAATCGTTTTTGAAATGAGTTCAGGACGTATACGGTTTACATAGAGAGAAATTTGCCCACCCATAGAGTGCCCAACTAATACAATGTTTGAGAGAGATAAATGTTCAATTAAATCAATAATAATCGTTGCTAAATTGTGATAAGAATACTTAAATAGATGAGACTTATCACTTTTTCCGAACGGTGGTAAATCAAGAGCAATCACTGTTCCTGCTTTCGATAGTAAGGGAATGAGACGACGGTAACTGAATGAGGAAGATAAAAAGCCGTGAACGAGTACGAAAGTAGGACGTTCTGTTTTGTTATCGTGTTCATACAATTCGTAATGAATAGTAGTGCCGCGAGTGGAAAAAGTGAAATAAGGACAAGTATATTCGTGATTCATTTTTTGTCACTCCATTGATTTTTGTTCATATCATCTCCAAGGAAGAAGAAAATATGTTAACAAAAAAAGGCAAGATGACGATGTCATCTTGCCTTTCGTTTATTCAGTATTACCCGCGAACAATATTAGGCGGTGTTTTTCCTTGTAATCCTGCAACTAAATTTTCAGCGGCGGTCATAGCCATTTGCTGCCTAGTTTTTAATGTTGCAGATCCGATGTGTGGTAAAGTCACAACATTTTGTAATGATAAGAGTGGATTATCTTTTTGAATCGGCTCTTGTGTAAATGTATCGATACCTGCTGCAAAGAGTTTCTTTTCTGTTAAAGCATGGATTAACGCTTCTTCATCTACTGTTTTCCCGCGAGAAGCATTAATGAAGATTGCTGTTTCTTTCATTAATGAAAATTCCTTTTCTCCGATAAGGTGATATGTTTCATCTGTTAATGGAGTAAGAAGAACAATAAAGTCAGACTGCTTCAGTAGCGTCTGTAAATCACAATATGTAGCATCGAATTTTTGTTCAGCTTCTTCTTTACGACGGCGGTTATAGTAAAGAACATTCATATCAAATCCGAATTTCGCTCGTTTTGCAACGGCTTCTCCAATTCGGCCCATACCGATAATACCAATTGTGCTATGGTGTACATCTAGTCCGAAGTGTTCTTTTCCAATTTCAGCGTTCCATTCACCATTTTTCACGTAAGAATCGAGTTCGCAAACACGACGCCCAGCAGATAACATAAGGGCGAAAACGAGATCAGCTACTGTATCATCTAATACGTATGGTGTATTTGTTCCGATAACATTTCGGTTTTTCATCGCTTGTAAATCAAAATTATCGTAACCGACAGAAATGTTGCTCACTACTTTTAAGTTAGGAGCCACTGTCAGTAATTCTTCATTAATAGCAGATCCGAAATTTAATAACCCATCTTTATCTTGTATTTTCTCTAATAGAACATCACGAGGTACTTTCTCATTTTGCTCCCATTTTTCATAATCACAGTGTTCTGATAAATAGTTTTCTACAAATGTTGGAACTGGTTCAGCAATATAAACTTTTGGTTTCACGGTTCCATCCCCTTTCGCTTTATCACGCATTTTTCCGCTGATTAAAGTTTCACTTTATTTTGACATAATTCAATAGAAAAATCTTCTTTTCAAACTGGAAAGGGTATTTGTATAATTTAAACACAAACGAAAAGGAAGGATGATTTATATGGTGACAGAAAAAGAATTAGAATTATTAGCTTGTCTTGAAAAGAGTAGTCGATTATCTGTAGATACATTAGCGAAGCTGTTAAATATAGAGGTAGAAGAAGTAAAGAAGATGGTTGCGAGGTTAGAAAATGAAAAGATTATTGTGGATTATGTAACACATATTGATTGGACGAAGGTGAAAGAACATACAGGTTTAACGGCAATGATCGATGTGAAAGTTACGCCAAAGCATGGCGTTGGGTTTGATGCGGTTGCTGAACAAATTTATCGTTATTCAGAAGTGAAATCCGTTTATTTAATGTCAGGGACATATGATCTTTCTATTACATTAGAAGGGAAAACGATGGGAGAAGTAGCGATGTTTGTTTCTGAGAAATTAGCAACAATTGAATCTGTTGTTTCTACAACTACTCATTTCATTTTGAAGAAGTATAAACATGAGGGCGTTATTTATGAAAAAGACGATGATGATAAGCGAATTGTGGTGACACCATGAAGCAATTTGAACTATCTAGATCAGCAGAATCTTTAAAACCATCGGGTATTCGAAAATTTTTTGATTTAGCAGCAAATATGAAAGGTGTTATTTCCCTCGGGGTAGGAGAGCCGGATTTTGTTACACCTTGGAATGTAAGGCAAGCATGTATTCGTTCTTTGGAACAAGGGTATACGTCATATACAGCAAATGCAGGATTATTGGAGCTCCGTCAAGAAATAGCAAAGTATCTAAAAAAACAATTTGCAGTATCTTATGATCCAAGTGATGAAATCATTGTTACAGTTGGAGCGAGCCAGGCGTTAGATGTAGCGATGCGCGCCATTATAAATCCTGATGATGAAGTGCTCATTATTGAACCGAGCTTCGTTTCTTATGCACCACTTGTGACGTTAGCTGGAGGAGTTCCGGTTCCTGTGGCGACTACGTTAGAAAACGAGTTTAAAGTACAACCAGAACAAATTGAAGCAGCTATTACAGCGAAAACAAAGGCAATTTTGCTTTGTTCACCAAATAACCCGACAGGTGCAATGCTAAATAAATCCGAGCTTGAAGAAATAGCAGTGATTGTTGAGAAGTACAATTTAATCGTATTATCTGATGAAATTTATGCAGAGCTTGTATACGACGAAGTATATACAAGTTTCGCAAGTATTAAAAATATGCGTGAGCATACGATTTTAATTTCAGGATTTTCAAAAGGATTTGCGATGACAGGATGGCGTCTCGGTATGATTGCAGCTCCTGTTCAATTTTCAGAATTAATGCTCAAAATCCATCAGTATTCAATGATGTGTGCACCGACTATGTCTCAGTTTGCAGCACTTGAGGCGTTACGCACAGGGAACGATGAAGTAATTCGAATGAGAGATAGCTATAAGAAGCGTCGTAACTTCATGACGACATCTTTCAATGAAATGGGCTTAACGTGTCATGTGCCGGGCGGAGCATTTTATGTTTTTCCTTCTATATCTTCAACTGGATTATCTTCAGCGGAATTTGCAGAACAGTTATTGCTGGAAGAAAAAGTGGCCGTTGTCCCTGGTAGCGTATTTGGCGAAAGTGGTGAAGGATTTATTCGTTGTTCATATGCGACGTCGCTTGAACAACTTATGGAAGCAATGAAGAGAATGGAACGATTTGTAGAAAATAAAAAAAGGACAAAACGTAATACGTTTTGTCCATAAAAGGGGGGGAATACTAGAAAGCCATGTGTTAGTAGTCTATCCCAATATTGGAGAATTATACTTCTTTAAGGGAAATTTTTCATGAATTTTGAATGAGTTCTGTCATAGTGGTATAATTTACTAATATAAGGTATACGCATTCTAGATATCATTATCTAGAATGCGTACTAACCAATCGGATATTTAAAATAAATATATCTGCTTTGCTCTCTATAATTGTAGAGAGAATGGTAAACGTATGGGAGTGTTTCATATGTCAGAACAATATACAACAGGAGTGGTTGTAACAGGGAAAGTGACTGGAATTCAAGATTACGGTGCATTTGTAGCGTTAGATGCAGAAACACAAGGACTTGTGCATATATCTGAAATTACAAATGGATATGTAAAGGATATTCATGACTTTTTAAAAGTCGGCGATACAGTAGAAGTAAAGGTACTTTCAATTGATGAAGAGCACAGAAAAATGAGTTTATCGTTAAAAGCGGCGAAAAGAAAACAAGGAAGGATTCTTATACCGAACCCATCTGAAAACGGATTTAATACGCTGCGAGAAAAGTTGGCAGAATGGATTGAAGAGTCCGAGTTAACAAAGTAAAAGAGGAACGCATATGAGCGTTCCTCTTTTACTTTATCTTATGATATATATTTGCAAATATGATTGCATGCAATCATATTCGTATGTCGGAGGTGAAAGGACATACTGATTATCGAATTTCGTTTGTTTCTGGGTGCGTACCAAGATTTTCAGATGGTTTAAACAGTAAACCAAGATTGATAAGCCCAGATATACCAACGATGCCGTAAATAATACGTGCAAGAGCTGAATTTTGTCCACCGAAAATGGCTGCTACTAAGTCAAACTGGAAAAATCCGATTAGTCCCCAGTTCACAGCGCCAATTACAGTAAAGACTAATGCGATACGTTGCAGAGTACTCATGAAAAAGCCCCCCTTAATTGTGAAGCGTGAGCAAGCGATGAGTTAATTAACTCTTTTATAGAATGGGGTAGTTATGTTGTTTTTATACATAAAAAATGTTCGAAAAAGGATGTATATACATCTATACCGAAAAATACGAATTTTTATGCAAAAAATGAACTTTTTCTAAAAATTATATATTGGTTACGTTTACAATGTTTGAATCGCTTGATTTACAACTTCAGTTTCGCTAAAGTGAATACAGAAATACATATCCATAATTGGAGGGAAAAAGATGAGTACACATGTAACGTTCGACTATTCTAAAGCGTTATCCTTCATCGGTGAACATGAAATCACTTATTTACGTGATGCAGTGAAAGTAACACATCACGCAATCCACGAAAAAACTGGAGCTGGGAACGATTTCCTTGGGTGGGTAGATCTTCCGCTTCAATATGACAAAGAAGAATTCGCTCGCATTCAAAAATGCGCAGAAAAAATTAAAAATGACTCTGACATTTTACTTGTTGTAGGTATTGGTGGTTCTTACCTAGGAGCACGCGCAGCAATCGAAATGTTAAGCCATTCTTTCTACAACACGCTATCTAAAGAACAACGTAAAACTCCACAAGTGCTATTTGTTGGACAAAACATTAGCTCCACTTACATGAAAGATTTAATGGACGTATTAGAAGGTAAAGACTTCTCTATTAACGTTATTTCCAAATCAGGTACAACAACAGAGCCAGCACTAGCATTCCGTATTTTCCGTAAGTTATTAGAAGAGAAGTATGGAAAAGAAGAAGCTCGCAAACGTATTTATGCAACTACAGATAAAGCACGTGGTGCATTAAAAACATTAGCTGATAACGAAGGTTACGAAACATTTGTTATTCCAGATGATGTTGGAGGACGTTTCTCTGTATTAACGCCAGTTGGTTTATTACCAATCGCAGTAAGTGGCTTAAATATTGAAGAGATGATGAAAGGTGCAGCTGCTGGTCATGATGACTTCGGAACATCAGAACTAGAAGAAAACCCAGCTTACCAATACGCAGTAGTTCGTAACGCTTTATACAATAAAGGAAAAACAATTGAAATGCTTGTTAACTATGAGCCAGCACTTCAATACTTCGCTGAGTGGTGGAAACAGTTATTTGGTGAAAGTGAAGGAAAAGATCAAAAAGGTATTTTCCCATCTTCAGCAAACTTCTCAACTGACTTACACTCATTAGGTCAATACGTTCAAGAAGGTCGTCGTGACTTATTTGAAACAGTTCTTAAAGTAGGTAAATCTACACATGAACTAACAATCGAATTAGAAGACAACGATTTAGACGGATTAAACTACCTTGCTGGTGAAACTGTAGACTTCGTAAACACAAAAGCATACGAAGGTACATTACTTGCACATAGCGACGGGGGAGTACCAAATTTAATCGTAAATATTCCTGAATTAAATGAGTACACATTCGGTTACCTTGTATACTTCTTCGAAAAAGCATGTGCGATGAGCGGCTACTTATTAGGCGTAAATCCATTTGACCAACCTGGCGTAGAAGCATACAAGAAAAACATGTTTGCTTTACTTGGTAAACCAGGATTTGAAGAATTAAAAGCAGAATTAGAAGAGCGTTTAAAATAATAAAAAGCGACCGGATTCCGGTCGCTTTTTATTATTTTATCGAAAAGTCCATCAGTATATTCAAACTAGAGTGGGTATGCTAAAGGAAAAGTCTTGGAGGGATGGGCTTGATTCCGATTCAATCAAATTTAGAAGGACGTACATATGCGTTATATAAATTAGAAGAGGTTATGAAACCACTTGGATATAGTATTGGTGGTAATTGGGATTATGATAAAGGATGCTTCGATTACAAAATCGATGAAGAAGATGGGTATCAATTTTTACGAGTGCCATTTACAGCAGTAGATGGTGAACTAGATGTACCTGGTGTAGTAGTCCGTCTTGAAACGCCGTATATTCTTTCGCATGTATATCAAGACGAACTAGATGATAATGTGAATACTTTAACCGCGGGAACGAGTGGGATGGATCAATTTGCTGAACCGAAAGATCCAGATGCAGATGTGAAAAAAAAATATATCAATATTGGAAAAGTGCTCATGCGGGAACTAGAAAAACATTTTCTTAATGGTGAATAACAATTAGTATGTCGCTTTCGATAAGAATGAAGGTATGGACTGGGTTAATCATATATTGATCGTCACGCTTTATACCTAGTAAGAGAATGTTTTGTTTTAAAAGGGTATAGCTACAATTCGCAAAGGTTTGTCCGGTGCAGGACGGAGAGAGCTCCATCAGTTGTAATTTGTTATCAGAGATTTCATCGTAAAGTGAGAATAGTACACCTGAAATAGAAGGGAATAAAAGAGAAGCGGTAAATACATAACTCGTTAATTTATTTCCTTCTATAATTTCTGACGCGCCAGCTCTCGTTGCATTTTGAATTTGTTCAGTAGTAAGTAGTTCGGCGATGCAGTGAATGTTTGGATTGAGTCCTTTTGCAGTTAAAATATTTAAAATGGATTGTGTATCTGCTAAGCTTTCGTTCTTTTCTTTATCGGCTGTTATTAATATGGTGTGTGCCGTTTTAATATTAGCCTTTAATAAAGTTTGATCGTGATGCGGACAACCTTTTATAAATTCTAAATGATGAAATGGTTTTGGGAGTAAAGAAAGTGTTTCATCAATTAAAACGATATCAAGGTTTGGTTGTAATACATGCATTTGCTTTACAACATGTTTTGCACGCTCATTCCAGCCAACGATAATCATATGACCGTTAGAGGTAGCGGCTTCTTCACCTTTAATTTTCATATATTGTTTACTAATCATCTCAGTAGCGAATAGAACCATATAATAAGAACAAAAGCCAGTTCCTAATAAAATAATACTTATACCTATTAGTTTTCCTATCGTTGTATGGGGAGCAAAGTCGCCATATCCAACTGTAAAAATGGTAACGATTGACCACCAAATTCCGTCAAACCATGTAGTGAAATGAGAGGGTTCTAATCTATGTATAAGAAAACCAGAAAAAGCAGTGAATACAATAATAAAACAAATTAAACGAAAAATAATGGAATCACGAAATGTATCTACTAAATTCGGACGGGATTTCAATAGTAAATTCCTCCTTGTTTTGCAGGACTACATTCATTGTTACCATTATAGAAAAAAGAAAAACTCTCTAATTAAAGAGAGTTTGTTTTATGCTACATACTTTCCACTTCAGTTTGTTGGACACTTTCAAGATGTTGAAGAGCATAGTAAACATCAGCAGTAGGTCTTTTTTGATCAATGGACAGTTTAAGATGTAAATAGTGAGAACCGTTTTCTAATGTTTTAAGCTTCATATTCTTAACTTTTATATCCATTTCCTTTATTTCTTCAATTACGATTGGGATATTGTCCATATTTCGTACAACAAGTTTCACAGCGATATCACGTTGACGAAATGATCTAGGGCCTACATATTTCATCGCGAGTGGTATAAGTTCGACACTAATCATAAGGAAGCACATTCCGAAAATCGCCTCGATATAGAAACCAGCTCCAACGGCAATACCAATACCAGAAGCACCCCAGATCATAGCGGCAGTCGTGAGCCCTGCAATGCTATCGTTGCCTCTTCTTAAAATTACGCCAGCACCTAAAAAACCAATTCCTGATACAATTTGAGCGGCAAGTCGAAGTGGATCCATATTCATATGATCGGTATGTGGTAAGTTATAAGCTGCTTTAATAGAAACAATCGTTAGGAGGCAACTAATAATAGAAATAACTAAACACGTTTTTAAACCAAGTGGTTTCCGTTTTAATTCGCGTTCTAAACCAATGGCAAACCCTAAAATAGCCGAGAGACCTAGTTTGATTAATAAATCGGTATAGTCCATATATATTCCTCCTTGTATGATATGGTATATGAATAAAACGCTTAGTATAGAAAGAAACGTTTTTTGATAGAGTAACTTTATATAAAATATATGTAGGAATTACTCATACATGAAAGAGATATTTCGTTTAAGTATATGATATTAAAAAAGAAATGTGGGCAGTTTTAAAAAAAGTTTATAAAAGGTGTTGCATTTCATTTTTCACCATGATATATTAATAACCGTCGCTGATGCGGAAACGCAGAAAACGACAAAAAAAGAAATTGAAAAACTTAGTTGACATCGAAAAACGAAGATGTTAACATAAGGAAGTCGCAAATGAGCGACCAAGTAGTTCTTTGAAAACTGAACGAAACAAACAACGTGAAACGTCAATTTTTATTTTTAGATGCTAGACAAACTAACTTTATTGGAGAGTTTGATCCTGGCTCAGGATGAACGCTGGCGGCGTGCCTAATACATGCAAGTCGAGCGAATGGATTGAGAGCTTGCTCTCGAGAAGTTAGCGGCGGACGGGTGAGTAACACGTGGGTAACCTGCCCATAAGACTGGGATAACTCCGGGAAACCGGGGCTA
>NZ_QJTG01000036.1:0-30608 GCF_003217275.1 Bacillus sp. 196mf | reverse complement strand
ATAAACTCCTCATTCACTCTGATCAAGGTTGGCACTATCAAATGAAACAATACCGCCATTCTCTTAAGAATTGTGGCATAACTCAAAGTATGTCTCGCAAAGGAAACTGTTATGACAATGCCGTTATTGAAAATTTCTTCGGTATTATGAAATCGGAATTTCTGTATCGAAAAGAATTTGAAAGTATAACACATTTCAAACAAGAATTAGCAAAGTATATAGAATACTATAATCATAAAAGAATTAAGGCAAAATTAAAGGGTATGAGCCCAGTACAATACCGGGCTCATACCCTAGAGGCTGCCTAATGAAACGACCTGTCTAACTTTCGGGGGTCACTTCAGAAAGGATGGCTTTTTTCTATACTATATAAATGAGTTGTCGGTAAGTCGATATAAATTGCATTTATTAATAACTACATCATGATCAAACAAGTACTACTGTGCCTGAACAGAACCAATCTCGTCTTGCTCTTCTGGTTTCACAAGTGCGTAACGTTCCCACGCCCTGCTTTTCCAGCGGAAGAACATAATAATGGCACGCGTCCATTCGTCGATGGCGATCGCTAGCCAAATACCAACGAGCCCCATATCTAAATGAAAGGCGAAAAAGTAACCTAGTGGTAAACTCATTAACACCATAGAGAATGCACCGATTAAAACAGGATATTTTGCATCACCAGCTGCACGAAGCGAATTAATGATGACGATATTCATCGTACGTCCCGTTTCAAGTAGTACACTTAGTAAAAGAACACTTGCGCCTAACCCGATAATGTGCGGATTATCTGTAAACAGTCCCATTAATTGTGTACGGAATGTAATAACGAGAGCGACCATACATAGAGTTACACCAATCGCCCATTTTACACTTTTCCATAAGCGTTCGTATGCTTCATCCTTTTCGCCACCACCAACAAGGCGGCCAATAATAATGGCTGTTCCCATACCAATCGCAATTGCAAATAAATAAGTGAACATGGAAATGTTAGTAGCGTATTGTCTAGCAGCTAATGATTCCGTTCCTAAGTACGTTGCGTAATAAAGGAAGACGATTTGACAAGCTTGATACATCACTTGTTCAAATGCAGATGGAATACCGATTTTTAAAATTTTCCCAATGTATTCTTTGGATAAAGTGAAGTAATATTGTAATTTCACGCGATATTCCATAACGCGGTATAGTAACCAGAAGAAAACAATAAGTGCGATCAATCGACTGATAGCGGAAGAAATTGCAGCTCCTTGTACACCGAGCTCAGGGAAACCAAATTTCCCGAAAATGAGTACGTAGTTTCCAGCGATATGAATAATATTCATTCCGAGTGAAATAAACATCGCTTGCTTTGTAAAACCGTGTACACGGATAATTGCGGCTAATGAGTTAATAATAGCTTGCAGGAAGATAGCCCCTCCGACGATAGATAAGTAGTTTTGTGCATACGTTAGTACATCGCCTTGTAAGTTCATTGCGAGCATCATATGTTTCGAAAATAAAAGAAAACCAGCGCTTATAACGAGCCCGACTATTAAATTTAATGTGACGGCTAATGCTGATATTTTAGATGCCTCCATAAAGCGTTTGGAACCGAGGTATTGAGATACAACGATAGCAGCGCCGTTCCCGATGACTTCTAATACCAAAATCGCGATATGAAGATATTGATTCGCTGCACCAACCCCAGATACAGCATCGTCTGATAATGCACTTAACATGAAAGTATCAGCGATCCCCATCAACATAAAAAGAAAAACTTCTAGAAAAATAGGCCATGTTAATAAGAATAAACTTAATTTTTCTGCCGTCCCATTTTTTGCCTGAATTGCTGTCATGTCCGTCCCCTCTTTACCGATATCTATTTTTAGCAAAATGTATCGTAACATACTTTCTTATCCTTTGCACTCATTTTAGCCTACATATTTTTAATATGAAGGGCTTGCTATTTTATGTTAAAAAGGGTGGGATAATTATACATAAAGTATTATGAAATATAAAATTTGTTTTTATTTGATAATTTAGAAAAATATAAAAATAATTATTTTCGGCACTTTAGTAAGGATAATTAGCAGTATAAAACGTTTACAAACATATATTTTTTGACAGAAAATTTTAATGAAATAGAAATATAAATATACAAGAAATATATTTGTGTGTATAATATGAATTGTTAGAACATATATATATTTCTTTCTGTTTGAAAATGAAAGGGCTAACATTTTTTTGGAGGGTGGAAGTATGAAAAAAAAGATACCAGTTTTTGTAGTATCAACAGTAGCAATGAGCATGATGTTAGGGGCATGTAGCTATCAAAAAGATGAACCGCAAGCAAACGCAAAAGGGGATAGCGGGAAAAGCGATGCGAAGCAAGTTCTTAATTTAATTGAAACACAAGAAATTCCAACGATGGACCCAGCATTATCAGCTGACGCAGTTTCTTCAAAAGTAATGAACAACACGATGGAAGGTCTATACCGCCTTGGAAAAGATGATAAGTTAGTTCCAGGTGTAGCAAAAGAATTTAAAAAGTCAGAAGACGGTAAAAAATATACATTTAAATTACGTGAAGACGCGAAATGGTCAAACGGTGAGCCTTTAACAGCGAAAGATTTTGTATACGCATGGCAAAGAGCGATCAATCCAGACACAGCTGCGAAATCAGCATACATTATGTATGATATAAAAAATGCAGAGAAAATTAATAAAAAAGAGATGCGTCCTGATCAATTAGGTGTAAAAGCAATTGATGATTACACATTAGAAGTAGAATTAGACAATTCTATTCCATATCTTGTAGATTTAATGGTATATCCAATCTTTTATCCTGTGAATGAGAAATTTGTGAAAGAGCAAGGTGCGAAGTTTGGTTTAGAAGCAAATACAACACTTTATAACGGACCGTTTACATTAAGCGATTGGCAGCATGAACGCAGTTTTAAAATGACAAAGAGCTCATCATATTGGGACAATAAAGAAGTGAAGCTTGAAGAAGTAAACTTTAATATTGTAAAAGATACATCTACGCCAATTAACTTATATGAAACAAATGCAATCGATCGAGCGACGTTATTAGCAGAGTTCATCGATAAATATAAAGGAAAACCAGATTTCAAAACAGTAGAAGAGACATCTGTATTTTTCCTACGCTTAAATCAAAAAGATCCAGCTTTAGCAAATAAAAATATTCGTAAAGCAATTTCACTTGCTTTTGATCGTAAGCCGTTCGTTGATACATTATTAAATAACGGTTCTAAGGCAGCGACAGGATTAATTCCTGATAACTTCATTAAAGGACCAGATAAAAAAGATTTCCGTGCTGTAAACGGGGATATTGTAAAACCAAACGTGAAAGAAGCGAAGAAATATTGGGAAGCTGGCAAAAAAGAACTTGGTAAAAATGAAATCGAATTAGAATTATTAAATGAAGATGTAGAGTTATCTAAGAAAACTGGTGAATATTTAAAAGGTGAATTAGAAAAAAATTTACCAGGTTTAACAGTGAAAATTAAACAACAACCATTCGCACAAAAACTAAAATTAGAAGATGCGGGTGATTATGTCATGTCATTCTCTGGATGGGGGGCAGACTTCCCAGATCCGATTACATATCTTGATATGTTTGTAACAGATGGGTCACAAAATAAGATGAAGTACTCTAATCCGAAATACGATGAAATCATTATGAAAGCGAAAAAAGATGGAAGCGATGTAAATGCTCGCTGGAAAAACTTACTTGAGGCAGAAAAAATGTTACTTGATGACGCTGCGATTGTTCCAGTATACCAACGTGGTAGAGCATACTTACAAAGAGAAACAATTAAAGATATGTACAACCATAAATATGGCCCCGATGTGAGCTTCAAATGGGCATCCCTAGGAAAATAAAAAAAGCAGGCTAACCACCTGCTTTTTTTAATACGTTCGTTTCTTATAAATGCCTTTTCCGCCAACTTGATTCCAGCCGGATTGCACATCCAAACTTTTGTTAACAAACTTCATTTTTTCTTTTCCACCAAAGAGCTTTTCGCCGATGCTATTTGTAATGACACCGATCAATGCTGTTATTCCGATGATGAGGGCAGCAACCGTAATAAAATCAATAAAAAAAGCAATCATTTGCAAACTCCCCCTTTGCCTGTCTGTATGTTTATTGTATGAGATAAAAAATGAAAAAGAAAGAAATATCAGAAAAATATTTAATTTACTTTAGAAATCGTGTAGACAGGAGGGAGAATGTTTGTTAAAATGAGAACGAACGTTCCTTTTTATTCTCATTTGTATAGTCTTACATTTCTTAATTGATTTATCAGGAAAAAGTAAGAAAACGTTCTCTTTTTCATAGGGAAGATTATAGATAAATAACTATATATTATATGAAAAATCTAGAGGAAATGAGTATTAAAAGGGTTGAAAGTTATTGTTCAAGTACAGCTAAATTGAGCGTAATCATGTTACATAGCAGTGGAATACACGGAAGAGTTTTCTCAACTAGCAGGAAATTTACTGTATATTTCTTGCAAAATCTATTGTATAATGATTATAGAAGTTACTTATTAAAAGTAATTGTTGTTTATTATAAGTTGTTGCTTACATGAAATGCGATTTTTGTACTTTTCAATAAGACAAGTTATCGCGAAAAATTGCTTAAGTTAGAAATTAAAACTGTATGTAGTACAGAATTTGTACTCTTTAAGGAGAGTGAGCTTTGTATGGTAACATTATATAGTTCTCCAAGCTGTACGTCTTGTAGAAAGGCGAAATTATGGCTAGAGGAAAATCATATTCCCTATACAGAACGTAATATTTTCTCAGATCCATTAACGATTGAGGAAATTAAAGAGATTTTACGTATGACAGAAAGCGGAACGGATGAGATTATTTCTACTCGTTCGAAAGTTTTCCAAGAATTGAATGTAAACTTAGAATCTTTACCACTTCAAGATTTATATAAGATGATTCGTGACTATCCGGGGATTTTACGTCGTCCAATTATGATTGACGAGAAACGCCTTCAAGTTGGTTACAACGAAGACGAAATTCGCCGTTTCTTACCACGTACAGTAAGAACGTTCCAATTACGTGAAGCACAACGTCTTGTAAATTAATTATAATAATATGAAAACCTTCTACCTATTATATAGTAGAAGGTTTTTTTTAATGTTTCACATTGCGTAATCGAACTTGTTTTACGATAAAGCCGATGCATAAAATAGTGAAAATGAACAAATAAGGAATGCTTGCAGTGAAACTTGGGTTGTTATGAAAAAAGGTTGCAAGTCTGTCTTCATGTGTAACCATTTTCCCTGCAGTATAGGCAAGAATTGCTGCACCGCAATAAATGAGGAATGGAAATCGTTCCATAAGTATTAAAATAAGTTTACTTCCCCAAATAATAATAGGGATAGAAATGAGTAAGCCGATTATGACGAGTAAAAATCTCCCGTGAGCTGCACCTGCAATGGCAATAACATTATCAAACCCCATAACGAGATCCGCGAAAACAATTGTCCGCACAGCTTGAAATAAAGTTGTTTTTCCTTGAATGGCAGAAAGGTCGTTGCTATCATCAGTTAATAAATTGACTGCAATTAATGTAAGTAAAACCCCGCCAATCAATTGTAGGAATGGAATGTCGAGTAAATAGACAGCTAGTATAGTAAGGATAATTCTTAGTACGATTGCTAAAAGAGTACCGATCAAAATAGCTTTATTTCGTTTCGATTCAGGTAAATTTCGGCTAGCTAGTGCGATGACGATTGCATTGTCACCACCTAATACAACATCGATACCGACAATCATTAGTACGGATGTTAAAAACTCTAAGTCCATTCGTCTGCCTCCATTTATGATGTTTTAATAAGCGAACTGTATGTATGTGATGCAGAAAGTTGTTGTTAAATAATCTCTTTCAATAGAAGTTTCACTTTATTACAGTGTACGGGGGAATGTGGAAATGTATGTCCAAATTTTTTGTAAGTAAGAAATCGCTATAATAATATATTTATGTAGTTAATCGAGTAAAGATAGGCATATAACTATTTTTGTAAAATAAATCGATTTTATTTCCATTCTGGAGAATCTTATCATAAAATGAGAGTACAAGAATCTATTGATTTGTCATATGAGTGGGGAATCCCTTCATAACAATTCTAAGCAGGAAGGGAGAGTTGTATTTTGGATATTGAAAGAATTAATGATCATACGATGAAATTTTTTATTACGTACATTGATATAGAGGATAGAGGATTTAATCGTGAAGAAATTTGGTATGATCGCGAACGAAGTGAAGAGCTCTTTTGGGAGATGATGGACGAAGCTCGTGATCATGACGATTTCTTTATTGATGGGCCGTTATGGATTCAAGTGCAAGCAGTCGATAAAGGGATTGAAGTACTTGTCACGAAAGCAGAGCTTTCAAAGGACGGACAAAAGCTGGAACTACCGATAGGGGTAGACAAAATTATAGATATTCCTCTAGATGAAGGCATCGAATCATTATTCCAACAAGAGTTAGTCGAAGAGGTAGAAGAACAAACAGGAACAAACTTTAATGAAGATGGTACGTTTGGCTTTTTAATTAAATTTAATGATTTTGAAGATGTCATTTCATTAAGTCATCGTCTTATCTTTGAAGATATAAAAGATGAGCTGTATTCATTTGAGGACCGCTATTATGTATATGTGGAATTCGATGAAGTGCTACATGATGAAGAAGAAATCGATCGTATTTTAAGTATTGTTTTAGAATATGGGGAAGAATCAACTTTAACAATTCATCGTGTAAGTGAGTATGGAAAACAAATTGTGAAAGAGCATGCGCTTGAAACGATTCGCAATAATTTTCCTGCTAAAACGTAGGCCGATTTCTGTAGTATGAAATCGGCTTTTTATATGAAGAATAGGAAAGCTTTCTTAGTTAGGAGGTAAGAGATGAAAAATACGTTAAAGCTGATTTTCTTTATCCTGCTATTGTTCGCATTATTTGTTTCGTTACGTATGTTTATTGATGTAGCATTTTATTCAGATGTGATTGGGATAAAAGATGTTTCGATTTTAGGTATTATTAGTATTTTATTTACGGTATCTGCGTTTTTAATTGGTTGCGTTATTTTCTTAGAAAATCGCCATCCATCTAAAACACTTACATGGTTAATTGTGTTAGGGATTTTTCCGGTATTTGGCTTCTTTGCTTATTTATTATTTGGACAAAATTTTCGGAGAAAAAGAATGTTTCAAAAGAAGGCGTTACTTGATGAACAGGCGTTTTTACAATATAAAGGGCATGAAGATTACGAAGAACGAATTTTACGCAATCATAAGCATCAAGAATTGTTATTTCGTTTAGCGGATCGATTAGGTGCTTTAAATATTTCATTTCAAACTGAAACGAGGACATTAACAAATGGAGATGAAACGTTTCAGGCCATTTTAAATGGGTTAAAACGAGCGAAACATCACATTCATATGGAATATTACATTGTGCGTGATGATAAATTAGGAACAGAAATTAAAGATATTTTAATACAAAAATCAAAAGAGGGCGTTGTTGTTCGCTTTTTATATGATGCGGTTGGAAGTTTTAAGTTATCGAAATCGTATATTGAAGAATTAAACGATGCAGGTGTAGAAATGATTCCGTTCTTTCCTGTGCGCTTTCCGATTTTAAACGATAAGATTAATTATCGAAATCATAGGAAAATTGTTGTGATTGATGGGAACGAAGGGTTTGTGGGCGGATTAAATATTGGTGATGAGTATTTAGGAAAAAGTAAATATTTTGGCTTTTGGCGAGACACTCATTTGTATTTACGTGGTGAAGCGGTTCAAAGTTTACAGCTTATTTTCCTTCAAGATTGGTTTTATATGACTGGAGAGGCTGTGCTAGCTCCTGAATATTTACAAGCAAAAGCAGTTGAGGGTGATCATTGGGGAGGAGTGCAGCTAGTTGCAGGCGGCCCCGATAATAAGTGGGAAACGATTAAGCATTTATATTTCGCAATGATCGCTTCTGCTCGGAAATCTATTTGGATTGCAACGCCGTATTTTATTCCGGATGATGATATTTTATCCGCATTAAAGGTTGCTGCACTTGCTGGTATTGATGTCCGTTTGTTGATGCCGAGTAAACCTGATAAGCGCACTGTCTTTTACGCATCGAGATCGTACTTCCCAGAGCTTTTAGACGCAGGAGTAAAGATATATGAATACGAAAAAGGTTTTCTTCATAGTAAAATTGTCATCGTTGATTCTGATTTAGCTTCAATTGGGACAGCTAATATGGATATGAGAAGTTTTCATTTGAATTTTGAAGTAAATGCCTTTTTATATGATACAGATAGCATTAAAAGACTTGTTCAAGACTTTAAAGACGATTTAGAAGAATCCAGTGAAATTCACGTCGATCGTTTTCATAAAAGGCGTCTGCATAGACGAATTGTTGAATCAACGTACCGGTTATTATCGCCATTATTATAAAAAGAGATGTCCGAAATTGGGACATCTCTTTTTTAAAAGGAATTTGTAATAAATTGTAGAATATAAGGAGCTGAAAGGGTGTGATTCCGATATTTATAGCTAAAAGAGAAAACGGAGAAAAAATTCATTTACTCTATAATTGTAATGAAGAGCTTTTGCGCCGTATGCGCCAACAGGAACGATTCTTTTGTGTAGCTTGTGGAAAGGAAGTGCAAATGAAATTAGGGAAACAAAAAAGTTGGCATTTTGCTCATAAAAAAGTGGATTCATGTCTTGCCTTTTATGAAGCGGAATCAACGTATCATATGCACGGTAAAGAATTGTTATATAGATGGTTCAAACGTCAAAACTTTCAGGTGGATATTGAGTACTACCTTCCGGAAATTAAGCAACGACCAGATATTTTTGTAGAGAGGGCGGGCAGAAAAATTGCAATTGAATACCAATGTGCAAACCTTGCTATAGAGCAGCTGTACAAAAGAACCTATTCATATTGGCGAGCTGGTATACAGGTCATTTGGATCGTTGGTGGAAATCAATTGAAAAAGCAATCGGCATATTGGATGAAATTCTCCTCACTTATGGCTTTCTCCTTACAATCTTATCCTCAACCATTTCTTATTTTCTTCTGTTCGAAAGAAAAATCATTTATGAAATGTGCATTTATCACTTCATTTTCTACAAGCGTCTCTTTCTCACATATTATATATTTACCAATTGAAACGACTACTTTTGAAATGCTTTTTTCTCCTATTCCTTTCAAAAAGGAAATATTAGAACGAGAATGGAAGAAGCGAAAGGATTATTTTCGGCAAAACGCTCTGCCTATTTGGAATTATAACTATAAGTCATTATTACGCCTCTTATATCAATTTAAATGTACCCCAGCGAGCTTTCCTTCTGAAATTGGTGTTCCACTCCCTTCTGGATTTGCTTTTCAAACAAACCCATTTATATGGCAAGCTTTTCTATATATGAAGTGTATAGGGGGGCTTGCAGTAGGAGAGTGTATTTCTCTTCAATATGTGTGTAGTTATGTAAAAAGGTATACGAAAAGGCGGATACTTCCGTACTTTTCACAGCACACATGGAAAGTGGCAGTTACTGAATATATGACATTTTTATGCTATATAGGTGTATTGCATAAAGCGGGAAGTTATACGTACCGAAAAATAAGGGATGTAGTGATGTTAAAAACAGAGGAGGAAATTATGAAACATGATGAGATTTGCTTAATACATGCGCTATCTTTATTTGAGGAAAATTTTAACATGAGAGGAGGAAAAGGGGATATAATAAAGAATGATTGTGAAGGAATTACATAAGAAAAAACGAATTGTACTTAAGTAGAGATATTTAAAGGAGGGCTTAAAGAATGTCTGAACAAAACAAAGCGAAAGCATTACCAGATCGCAACGAGATTGAAGAAGCAAGTACGTGGCGATTAGAAGATATTTTCCAAACGGATGCAGAATGGGAAAAAGAATTCCAGGCTATTAAAGAGCTATTACCGAAGTTAACTGAATTTAAAGGGAAACTTGGTGACTCTGCGGACAATTTACTTGAGGCATTGCAATATGAAGATGAAATTTCAATGCGATTAGGTAAGCTATATACATATGCTCATATGCGTTACGATCAAGATACAACAAACTCTGTATATCAAGCATTAAATGATCGCGCAACAAATTTATATTCACAAGTATCTAGTAGCACAGCGTATATTGTGCCTGAAATTTTATCAATTTCAGAAGATACACTGCAAACATTCTTGAAGGAAAATAGAGATTTAAGTGTATATGAACATGCATTAGAAGAAATTACACGTCAACGCCCGCACGTATTATCAGAAGCTGAGGAGGCTTTATTAGCGGAAGCATCTGAAGTAATGAGTTCATCAAGCAATACATTCGGTATGTTGAATAACGCAGATTTAAAATTCCCATCTATTAAAGGTGAAGACGGAGAAGAAATAGAAATTACACATGGTCGTTACATTCAGTTTTTAGAAAGTGATGATCCTCGTGTTCGCAAAGATGCATTTAAAGCTGTATATGAAACGTATGGGAAATTTAAAAATACATTCGCAAGTACGTTAAGTGGAGCAGTAAAACGTAATAATTTCAATGCGCGTGTTCGTAAATATGATTCTGCTCGCCAAGCTGCACTGAGCAATAATAATATTCCGGAAGCAGTATACGATCAACTCGTTGAAACGGTAAATGACAACTTACATTTATTACACCGTTACATCGATATTCGTAAGCGTGCATTAGGACTTGATGAGCTTCATATGTATGATTTATATACACCACTTGTACCAGAAGTGAAAATGAATGTGAAATACGAAGAAGCGCAAGACCTTTTATTAAAATCTTTAAACGTACTTGGTGATGAATATGTTGATATTTTGAAAGAGGCATATGAAAATCGCTGGGTAGATGTGTATGAGAATAAAGGAAAACGAAGCGGGGCATACTCATCTGGTGCATATGGAACAAATCCGTATATTTTAATGAACTGGCATGATAATGTAAATAATTTATTTACACTTGCTCATGAGTTTGGTCATTCGGTGCATAGTTACTATACAAGAAAAACACAACCGCACGTATATGGTGATTATTCCATCTTTGTAGCAGAAGTGGCATCTACTTGTAATGAAGCGCTTCTAAATGATTATTTATTAAAAACGACAGAAGATAAGAAAGAGCGTCTATATTTATTAAATCATTATTTAGAAGGGTTCCGTGGTACTGTATTCCGTCAAACGATGTTTGCAGAGTTTGAACATATTATTCATAAGAAAGTACAAGAAGGACATGCTGTTACGCCAGATATGCTAACGGAAATCTACTATGATTTAAATAAGAAATATTTCGGTGACGCTTTAGTAATCGACGAAGAGATTGGTTTAGAATGGTCTCGTATTCCACACTTCTACTACAACTATTACGTATATCAATACGCAACAGGATTTAGTGCAGCGACTGCTCTATCTAAACAGATTTTAGAAGAAGGACAACCAGCAGTAGAACGTTATATTAACGAGTTCTTAAAAGCAGGAAGCTCTGATTATCCAATTGAAGTGCTGAAAAAAGCAGGAGTAGATATGGCATCTCCTGAACCAGTAAAAGAGGCACTACAAGTATTTGAAGAGAAATTAAATGAATTAGAAGCATTATTATTTGAAGAAAAGTAATGAAAAAAGACGAGGGATTGTATCCTCGTCTTTTTTTGAATAGATTAAATGTCGATATATGTCGAAAAAACAAGGTGAATTTCTTTGTTTTTTCTAACTGAAAGGATAGTTTTACGGCTGATTTTTGAAATTAAAACCCTTTGAATCGTTTTTTATGATTGAAATAAGAGAGAGTGATAACGATGATTACGAATAAAAGAGGTAAGGCAATAATTTTAGGAAAAGCTTGTAATAGAGAGAGGATGTACAAGAAAAAAGAAACGATGACAGCTAGAAAGAGAAGAGCAATATAAGATTTTTTCATAAATAAACCCCCTAAATGACCTTTTTTATAGCTTATTCAAAAATGAAAACGTTTAGAATGTGACAAAAGTGTGAAATTCGACAAAAGGGGTTGTCATCTGACGTCGAATCTTGTAATATAATAAGCGTGAACGAATTCACATACAAACATATACCCCTTTGTTTGAACGTGAAAATTTCTCCCATCCCCTTTAATATTTTTATAAGCCGTAAAGAAGAAGACCTGGTGTTTACACCAGGTCTTTTTCTTTTGCTATCCATTTCCAATAACGTTCGCATTTTACTTCAATCATTTGTACTTTTCGTTTCAGTTGTAATTTTTTAAGCTCGCGCTCAATTTCTTGTTGCGGACAGTCATAAATAAATGCTACTTCTTTTGAAGATATAAATTGTGTTGCTTCTAGTAGCACTTCTAAAGGTGGTAATGGTTCTGGCTCAATTTCACATTTTACAAGTTCTTTCAATAATTGTACGTATACATCGTAGGAATAATTTCCAGCGATTTTAATACCTTCTTCATCTGAGTTCGCATGAAAAAAGACGAGGGAGGGTATTTCTGTAATATGCATTTCATTCGTGAATTTCAAGTCACATTGGAAAGCTTTTTTTGCACTAGCAGAATGTAGATCTTTTTTAAATTCTTCTACATCAATATTGCTATCTTTCGCACATGCAAGTAATAGTTCGCAGTCAGGGGTTGATACATTTTCAAGGAAAATGTATTCTTGGAGTTTTCGCAAAAACTTCGAACCTGCTTTTCGGCCCTGTAACTCCGCTGCCTTAATCGCCATCGAAACTAAATATGGTGTTGACGATGCTTCTTGCATATGTACCTTTCCATCACATGAAAAACCTTGTAAACTTGTTGTCTTTTCCCACACAAATCGAATATTAGCAGGTTTATTCCATTTGTGTGAGGAAGCGTTCGTTCCATCCACTTTTCCTGTTACGATATGACGAATAGAGAAGTATTTCCCGTATTCAAGCCATAGTTTAATAATAAAAGGCTCAATTTCCCAGCAATCTTTACAAAGTGGATCAATAAATAAATATGCTTCTACAGACTTATGCTCGCATGCGGAAGGAGATGGCATATTTATATGCTTTGCTTCCTGCTTATCCATTACACTTCACCTGTTTCGTTTGGAGTATTAACCATATGCTGAGCGGTTAATGCTAAACGTTCAAAAACAAACTCTCTTATATGACCATGCACTCCAGTATCATCCATTGCTTGCTCCATACATGATAGCCAAGCCTCTGCTCGTTTTGGAGTAATCTCAAACGGAAGATGGCGTGCTCTTAACATAGGATGACCATGTTCTTCAGTGTACAAATTAGGACCACCTAAATATTGTGTTAAAAATTGCTTCTGCTTCCTAGCGGTTTCTGTTAAATCTTCCGGGAAGATGGGAGATAAGTCAGGGTGTTTACTGACATAGGAATAAAATGTATCTACTAATATTGCAATGCATTGTTCACCGCCAATTGCTTCAAATGGTGTCATCGGTTGCTTGCTCATCCTTTATAAACTCCTTTTTCCATGAAATGTATATCTATTGTAGCAATGGAATGTTCGAGAGGGCAAATAAACAGCCTTCTCAAAGATTCTTTGCTTATTCTACGGATGTAAATTTTTTTAGTGAGGTATATCCACTAGCGAAACATATTCACTAGTGGAATTTTCACTTTAGCGTGCTTTGTTTTGTTTGGCAAGGAAAAAGCGTTTTACTTTGTTATTTGTATGACGAACAGGTATGTTATGTTGCGTTAATAAATGAATAAATGCAGCTTTTCCTGTTTCTTCATCTTGCACTTCAAATTCAATTTCATAATCATCGTGATTGTAATAGAAACTATGATCAAAGACAAGCGTTCCGCCTTTAAATAATGTTTCTGCTCTTTCTGTTGTTAAACTACCCATATATGTTAAAGCAGAAACAGGAATTTGTAATTTGTGTAATTGATCTACTACTGCTCCTTGAATGATTGTGTTTGTTTCCATCATCATTTTTGCTTCGTCTTCTGTTACGATTTGATGCGTTTCTAATAAACCGATTTCTGTAGGTTGTTTCAACGTTAACGTATAAGTTTCTCCTTTATGACGAATACGAAGTGCAGAGCCAGCTTCTTTTAACGAGAAGTCAGGTGTTTCAAAGTAGTGATTCACTTGTTTCGTAAATGCTTCAATAGAAAACGATTTGCATAATGTATCGAATTCTTCTTTTGTAACGATATTTTTGAATTCAATTTCAATTTCTTGTGTCATTGTATAATCTCCTTTTGAAAAATAATTCTTTACACATTATCGCTTTTTCATAAATTTGGTTCAATGTTTTATTTGTTTGCGTCCATGTTATGATACAATAATACTGTTAAGTAAGACAGGAAGTTGAGATGGAGGAGTTAGAGCATGCAAAATAAAATCCAAGTTAAGAGCGTAGAAAAGAGAGAGAATGCTCTTATTTTTTGTGCGGAAAATAGTGAAATAGAGGTAAAGGAGTTAAGTGCACGTAATCACGTACTTGTAGACTCAGACAATTTATCATTTTTATATATCTTAGAAAATGAATCATCTTTTATTTATGTAAGTATTCCGCACACATGCTGGGAAGCAATGCATGAAGCGATGAATAACGATGTGGTTATGTTCGTTAGCGTGAATGACATTGAAATGGAATTAGAAGGATTAAAAGAAGAAGTGGAATATTTAGTTGAAAATATTGAAGGTAATGCAAATTACGGAGAAGAATTAGTAACTGCTGTAGAAAAAGTATTTCTATAAATATAAGTGATAAAATCATTGTGGGCAAGTGTTTTTTGTTTTTTTACAACTGCTTGCCCACAATTTGTCCACGTGATTTTAAAAATTCATCATATCTGTTTACGGATGTCTCTTCCATGGATTTCGTGACATGTAGATAGACATTCGCAGTCATGTCTATGGTAGAATGACCTAATCGTTCAGAAACATATTTAATATTTGCACCGCTTTGTAGTAAGTGCACAGCATGTGTGTGTCTGAAACCATGTAATGTGATGTATTTATGATTCCCTTCTTCGCAAGCCCTTTGTAAAAAATTTAGTGTTGAAGGGTGTAACATACATGCGTTGTCCTCGTGTGTAAAAATAAAATGATAACTAGCATAATAGCGTCCGTTTGTTACAATATTTTTAGATTGGAAAGTTTTTATCTTGTTTAATAAGGCTATAGTGGAATCATCCAGTGATAAAATTCGGATGCTACTTTTGTTTTTTGGCGGCCCGAAAGTAATAGGCTGATTTCTTTTTACAGATAATAATGTTTTGTTAATCGTAACGGTTTTCTTTTGGAAATTCACATCAGACCATTGTAAGGCTAAACATTCTCCAATTCGCAATCCTGTACGTGCCAGAAAGAAAAATAAGGCATAATATTTAAATGCTCTTTTTTTGTTAGAAACAAAATCTAAAAAATCTTGTAATTCATCTACATCATAACATTTAATTTCATTGGGTGCTGAGACGATTTGACGAGTTTTCATTTGCACCTTATTGGTGGGATTGTTATTTAAAATACTGAGTTCGTTAACTGCGGTATGTAACGAACCGTGTATGGTAGCATGAATAACATTCACAGTTTGTTTATGAAGTTTTTCAAGTAAGGTGTTAATAAATTGTTGATAGTGTAGTCGTGTCAAGTCCTTTAGTTTCATGTCTCCAAATTCAGGTAATATATATTTTCTGATATTTTTTTGATATGCATAATATGTACGAGGTGAAATATTACCTTTTTTATGTGTTTCAAGCCACTCATACATGTAATCATTAAACGTCATTTGACTATTACTTATATTTACTCCTTTAGCTAGTTGCTCTTCCACCCTAGCAGCCGCTAACTGTGCCTCTTTCTTTGTCTTGAAGCCTCCTTTCGATGTTTCTTTGTACTTTCCCATTTCCTTGTATCTAACGCGATATTCCCATTTATCATTACGTTTTCTGAAACTAGCCAATTTTGGATCACTCCATTTCTATGGTTATATTATACAGGTATTTGCAAGTTAGGGACTATTTTTCTTGAGATGTGTAGGATGTTTTGATAGTTTTCAAGGAATGATAGATTTTTTTTTGAAAATCCTATTTTAGCGTGATTATAGCCAATAAAGTTAGTCGTATCAAGGGGTCTGATAAAAAACTTAATTTTCTGAAATAGGAAAAAATCAGTAAAAAGTAGAACGAAATGTTACATAATCAACAAATCCGTTGATTGCGTCTACCTTGCTGTCATTGTATAGTATGGATAGGAACTTTACAATCTTTCATTTTGAATGAAAGCCAGTTCGATATTTGCAACAAGCGTAGCGTATACATAATAGGGTGTTTAGAATGGAGCGAGCACAAGAGGGTTTGTCACTTATATATTTGGAGGGGTTGCGATGCGAGAGGAAAGAATACTATTATTTGTAGAACAAGATATAAAAGAAGCGTTTGAACGATGTGGTATATCATTGTCTGCCGTACAAGAAAAGATTATTAAAAGTACGGTACAGTTAACGAATGATAGGCATTTAAATATTCTAGAACAATATGCATATAAATTAAAAAAAGCGGAACGACCAAGTTAAGGTTGTTTCGCTTTTTGTTTGTTTAATAAGGCATCTATTACATTTTTTAGTACCAAAATATCTTCTGTAGATAACTTGGTCATATCAAGGATAGCTTCTTTCAAAATTTGGTTATTGGTAGTTGTTAAAGTAAAGAGCAAGTCAGCTAATTCTTCTTCCTCAGTTTTGGAGACGTAAGGTTCTCCAGAACCAGTTCGGAGCCAGTGTTCATTTACATGAAATTCTTTGCAAATTAAGTGAATATATAGGTCTTTGATCTCCGCTCTTTGGTATTCGATGTTTTCTATTACTCCTCGACTCACACCTATTTTTTCGCCGAATTTTTCACGAGATAACTTTTGGGATGTTCTAATTTCTTTTATTCGTTTGGATATCATTGTCATTCTATCCTCCTTTTAAAATGAAACCTATTTATTTTCAGTATACAGGAAATTAAAATCGTTAGCAACGCACTTTATTCCAAATAAACGTTGACAACGTATTTTTGTTCTGGTAAATTTACGTTATAAACGTTTGGGGTGATGTAAATGGATAAAAAAGAATTGTTTTATGAAACAGTAACAGGGATCGAAAAATTAGAGCTGTGCAATCAATACTATATTGCTGGTGTAGTGAAAGGAATGTTAGCCAAGGTACAGCAAACTACGAAGAAAGATGAAAAGGTGAATGAGGAGGCGAGTTAGTACAGAATAAATATAAGAATGAGAGGGGATGCATGATGTCAGCAACAGTACAAGTCATTATTGATGATAGCTATGTACAAAAAGAGGTAACGCGTCAAGTGAATGAGCGTTTAGCGGATATGGGAGTCGGCACTTGGTGGGATATGAAAAGACTTCAATACGAAACGAGTCGAAGTTACGATTGGTTGATGGAGTATGTTGTTTATGATCCTCGGGTACAAGAATTTGCTAAACAAAAGAACAATCGTTGGTTATTTAAAGCTAAAGAAATGAAAGAGTTTCTTACTAGATTTTACGATGAATTATAAGGAAGTCTCATAATAAACGAATCAACACCAGTAAACGAACAACCAACATTATCAAGTTTGGAAGTAGTAAAAATGGTAGAAAAGAGTAAGTCAAGTGAAATGAACCGTAAGGTTTTTAAATGAAGGGAAGTGAGTTAAGTGGTTAAAGAAATACCGCTTCAAAATGGAATGGTAGCTCTTGTAGATGATGAAGATTATGAACGTTGTATGGAATATCTTTGGTATGCAAATGCATCAAATCGTAGCTCTGTTGTTGTCTTAAATAATAAAAGTATTCTATTAGGAAGGTTTATTTTAAATGCTACGAATCGTCAACATGTAGTTACACATAAAAACAATAACAGACTAGATTTCCGGAAAGAAAATTTAGTCATTACATCATTTTTACAAGCTCTTCATAAGTCAAAAGGTAGAAAAAATACAAGTTCTAAATACAAAGGTGTTTCTTGGGAGAAATGGAGTGGAAAGTGGAGAGCAAACATTAGAAATAAGGGGAAAACGATATTTTTAGGACGTTACGATAATGAAGATGATGCCGCATTAGCTTATAACAAAGCTGCAATAGAAATTTTTGGTGGACATGCATATCAAAATGTAATTGGAAAAGACAATTCAGTAGAAGAAATAAACGTTGGAAAATGTTTAAAACCACGTAAGAAGAATGGTATGAGTTCTAACTATAGGGGGGTCTGTACGATAAACAATAGTAAAAGTTGGGTTAGCCAAATTAAAAAGGACGGGAAAAAATATTATATTGGTTCCTTTCAAACAGAAATAGAAGCCACAAGAGCATACGACAAAAAAGCAATTGAATTATTTGGTGATAAAGCAATATTAAATTTACCTGAAGAGAAGTGGATGAATTGAAAGACGTAACAGTTATTTTTAGGTGCAAGGTTAGCTGTATAGTTTTGGGATTTAAAATATTTACAAGTGGAATTGGAACTTTAGCTAAAGTGGCATGGGAATAAATCCACAACGTGTTAACAAGTTATTCGTGGTACTCGCATAGGCAAAGAAAGAGTAGATAAGGGTGTGGAGAATATAAATGGGTGCAAAAATGAATGAAGTAATGAATTTATCCAACGACATCAACGTAATTACAGCAGAGATAAAAAGTTACCAACAAATTGCTGGACAGTCGATATTCGAGATTGGCAGACGTTTGAAATATGTGAAAGAAAACGATTTAGTGCATGGGCAATGGTCAAAATGGTGTGAGGAAGAAATTGATATGGATAGAGCGCAAGCAGATAAATTTATCATGATTGCGAAAGAATTGCCGAATGAGTGCACGTACACTCATCTGGGTTTCCGAGCGTTATATGAAATTGCAACAATCTCACCAGAAGCACGTGCGAAACCACATACCATTCATTCCACAGGTAAAGAGAAAACAGTCGATGAGATGACTGTAAAAGAACTGAGGGAAGTAAAGAAAGCCCTCAAAGAAAAGGACAAGCTCCTACATCAAGAAACCGAGAAAAGGAAACGCGCCGAGCAAGAAACATTCGCAGCTCGTAAATCCGAGCAACTTACAAGAAAGCAATTAGAGGAGCGGGAAGAGCAAGAGCCACAGATCATCGAGCGAGAGGTGGTGAAAGAGGTACAGGTTGAATCAGAGGAACATATTAGCGTTATAAATAAATTAAAAGATGAAAATGCGGAATTGAAGGTTGCGAATCAAACAGCGAAAGACGAAGCAACATTTTATAAGCAAAAAACAGAAGCGATGTCTAAAAGTGTGGAAGATATGGAACTGGAAGAATCTTCGATGAATTATATGGCGAACAAGAATGTTCATAACTTAATCGCATATATGGACGGTTTCTTAAAAGATTCGGTTGTATCTTCTTTGATGCGAGGGTCTATAGCGAATGCGAGTGATGCGACAAAAGAGTTATTAGACTCACGCATTGAGGCATTTCAAGAGTTCATTAGCGATTTAAGGATAGCTAAAACAGGAAGAAAAATCAATTAATTGGGGGAATTTGCATGGAAAACATTAGACAATTACCAATTTCACTTAACGAATCAGGGGATTTAGTCATTAAAAGAACGGACAATGAAATGATTGAAAAGTTATTTGCATTGGTACAAACACAGTTTGCTAGTCAAAATAACCAGCTTACAAAAGTAGGTCAAGATGTCGGGAAACTTGGTGAAGCGGTAGGCATGCAGACGGAAAAGGTTGAGTGTTTAGATCAAACGGTTGGCAATTTCGATAATCGATTAACGGAAGCGCAACGTGCTAATGTAGCTCCTAAAATCATTCGAGACCAACTACAACAAGAACGTCATGTGAAAGCAAAACACTTTGTAGAAAATACGGTTCAATTAACATTCGAAGCAATAGAAGGGACAAAATCTGATTTAGAACAAGCGGTTCGAGAGTTAATCAAAAAGGATGCTACAAGGGTGATGCGCCAGATTACATCTTATATGAAGCGACAGTTAGGATTGAAATCGATTGATAACATCCCGAATTGTTTAGTAGAGAAGCATAAGCAATTGCTGACAGAACTAACCTGGAAGAAATTAGATACCTTCATGAAGAAGGGGAGTCGTTAGGGTGATAGAGGAAAGCATATTTTCGTTGATGATTGCCGGGCTCTTGATTTGTGGATTTCCTTTAGTAGTTTATGTTCTGGATAAACCGATTAAAAAATGGACAAAGGATGTGGAGTAAATGACACCTGAAGAGTTATTTGAAAAAAACAATATTTAGTGTTTGCGGCGATTAAGCAAAGATTTGGAAGTATGCAGAAAGCCAAATTAATCGCAGAAATGAACAATATGGAATTGGATGATTTTATACAAATTGGTCGTATGACTTTGTGGGACCTTTGTTTGAAATACGATCCAAGAAAAGTATTTAATTTCGAAGGTTATGCGGTTCGAGCGATTAAATGGAAAATCTATCGAGAAATCTTAAACACAGGTATGACAATACGAGTAACAACAAGAGCTACATGGGAAGAAAGAAAAAAATTCGTGTGTCAATCCATTGATTTGCATAAGGATGGGGAAACAGTGAATGAATATTTTGCGGTATCACCTATGAATGTGGAAGACGAAGTCTTGGTTTCTATGGAAGTAGAGGAGTTCATGAACAGGTTGAATCCAGAAGAGCAGTTTATTTTAGACAATAAAAGTTATGGTTTTTCAGATACAGAAATTGGGATGAAGATAGGGAGAAGTAATTCGTACGTCGGTAGAGTAAAAAAATAAGGCGTTTTTCAAAATGAATCCCGATTATACCCCATCTTATAGAGTCATGGCAAAACCAATAAAAAACCACCTGCGCCAACAGGTGATCTAGATAAAGTCAATTTTCAATGTGATTATATCATGAAATACAAGAAAGTAAAGGAGTGTTTGAAAGGAATGAGCAATTGAGAGTACAAACATCTTATGTAGTTATGGTGGGGAAGCTATTTATTGGGAACCCACTTTCGATAACGGTGTCTAAAAGTAGAAAAGGTGTGCAGGTGAGTTTAAACCATAAACGCTAGTATAACGACAAAAGACCCATAGATGGGTCTCATGCCTAGCATAATTCAACAAGCGACAGTAAAACATCAAAAAAGGATACAACCTGTGTATGTATACAATATCAGAATATGCGATTGATTAAAAGAATATTCAGTGTTTTTAAGGTTGAGAAATAAAAATACGCCCCGGGTTGGATGGGACGTAAATTCGAAACCTTATCCACAAGGTAATGTTAGTATATCCAATATTAAAAAAAGTAAACGGAGGAATCAATATGATAGAAAATGCAACGGTTTTGTATAACGGATATGGGATTCGTGATTCGCAAGAATATGAGCCTATTCCTGTTAAGGATATTTGTGGAAGTGATGTATTCCCAGATGATGATGTCTTGGTTTCTACAGACGGGGAAGTTCTTCTGAGGGAGAACGCAGTGGCATATTTAGTCACGTTACTCGGATTTCAAGAACGAAGGGGTGAGTTATAAAGTGTGCATGGAACAGGTGCAAAACAAGATTGAAAATGAGATTGCTATGTTAAGGCGTTTGATCGATCGGTATGAGTGTTCTAACGACTTGGAATCTATTTGTATGTTGATTGCTTACAGGTATGCTTTGCAGGCGTTTATAGAAGTGTATGCGTTAACGAAGCAGAAAGAGGTGATGCCATTTTGAATGCTTCGATTGAAGAATTAGAACAAACATTATCTGTGGAAAGAAGAAAGTTAAGTGAATATCAGCGAGAGCTAGAAAGACTAAAAGAGAAGAAACCGATTGTGGAAAAGAATATTGTCAACGTGATAGGTAGAATTCAAGATTTTGAAGCTTCTATTTTTATTCTGAAAAATATGGAAGAAAATAGTGAATGGATATGAGGAGTGATTCCATGTTTCAAGTAACAGAAGCAAAACGCGAAAAGATGAAAGCCGTCATAGGTTTTATTGGCTGTAGTGGATCAGGGAAAACGGGTAGCGCGTTACTTACAGCATTCGGAATGATGCAAGAAGCGTATCCTGATGTATCAGAAGAAGAATTATGGAAGAAGATTGGTGTGATTGATACAGAACATGAGCGTTCCAAACTTCAGGTAGGCCTTGTGTATGGGGAAGTGAAAATAGGGAATTTCCTTCATATCGATTTTACGCCGCCCTACACAACGGAAAGATATAACGAAGCGGTTCATGTCATGAAACAGGCAGGAGTGGAAGTCATTATCATTGATTCCTTATCTCATAATTGGCAAGGTGAAGGCGGGATTGTGGAAACGCACGGGGGAATGTCTGGTAATTCGTTTCAAAACTGGGGCAAGCTCGCACCTGAAACTACGAAGCTAATCAAAACATTAACGCAGAATGACGTTCATATTCTTGCGACACTTCGAACCAAAACAGAGTATGTGGTGGAGTCCGATTCTAATGGAAGAATGGCTCCACGTAAAGTGGGTACGAAGCCTGTACAAAAAGATGAAATGGAATATGAGTTTATGCTGAATTTCGTTGTGGATATTGAGCATGTAGCCACTACATCAAAAGATAATACACAACTGTTTGAGGGAAATCCACAGAAGATTACAGCGGATGTAGGCCGCAAGTTGTACCAATGGCTTGAGCTGGGAATCGATGTGAAAGCAGAGGAAGAATCAAGACGGATAAACCTCATTCAACAAGTTAGGTATATTGCACATGAACATGTAGAGGCACAAATGAAGATACAAGAATTTGAATGGAAAGCCAATCTAAAACTCGAGGATTTTACGGTCAAGCTGCTCGAAACAGCACTAGATAGATTGCAAGTTTTTAATATTAAGGAGGAAAAATAAATGTTTACAGTAGACCATAACCAAGCTAAAGGATTTGACCCGATTAAACCAGGAGAATATGAAGTAATCGTTATAAATTATGACCAGACAACATCTCAAAATGGAAATCCGCGTATCATTGTGGATTATGAGATTCGCAGTGATGTAGACCAACCGTGCCAAGGACAAAAGATTCTATATGACAATTTCGTGGTAACGGAAAACTCCATGTGGAGATTACAGGCAGCGTCGAAGGCGGCAGGATTTCCAACTGGAATGGCATTTAAATCGTATAAAGAATGGGCGGATACATTTTTGAAAAAGCCATTAAGACTGGTGGTAGGAGAAAGAGAATACAACGGTAAGAAGTATCCACAGGTGAATGGTTTTAAGCCTTCAGAAGTTACGCTACCTCAAAGTATTGAAATTTCTGACAGCGACGTTCCGTTTTGAGAATAAAAACCGGAGAGAGAGCAGCTATCGTTCTCTCTCTAACATGTTACGTAATGGTTTGGAGGGGGTGAGAAAGTGTTATCCACTATAACATCACGCAACGAAAAAATGGAGCGTAAGTATGACAGAGTAATGGATATAACTGATTTTAAATCGCTAACGAATACAAATGCAATTAACCAAAAGATAACATACGGAGAGTTTGTAAATCGGCTAATCCAGCCTACAATAACCAGCAAAAAAGGAAAGGCAGGCGGATTTATAGGGGGATATGTTCAAAATAACAGAAGTAAAAGCAATGTGAAAAGCAGAAGCTTCCTATCAATTGATATAGATGAAGTGCCACAAGGTGTAAATGTTTGGGATAATATTGAGGGATTTACAAATTTTGCGGTTGCTATGTATGCAACACACAACCATACAAAAGCTGACCCGCGGTACAGAATCATTATACCTTTACTTTACGATATCGGACCAGAATACTATAAGGAAGTTACCCAATATGTAGTGGGTATTCTTCAAGTGGGGATAGATGAGAGTTCTTATGAATTTGAGCGACACATGCACTATCCGACCTGTAGTAATCCGGAGGATTATGAATTCTATCATCAAGATTTACCATTTTTTGATGCAAGCTTTCTTACTGAACAGCATGAAGAAATCAAGACTTTTAAAAAGAATGAAAAAGCCAATCCACGTAAAAAACAAAACTGGGTTGGAGCATGGACAAATATATATTCCGTTACGGATGTTTTGAATGATTTTTTATCAGATACATATGAGCTGTTCAGGGGCAATAGATACACCTATGTTGACGGCAGCACAAAAGGAGGTTTAGTTGTTTATGATGGCGACACACATGCGCATAGTAATCATTCAACGGATCCGATTAGCGGTAAGAACGTAAACAGTTTTGATCTATATAGGCTGCATAGATTTGGACATTTGGATAACGGCATGGAGGACAGGAAAGACAAACCTAGTTATCAAGCCATGATTGCGCACTGTAAGAACGATAAAAGGGTGAGGGCGTATTACGAGAAACATATAAAATTTGAAATGGAAAGGAAAAACGCATCAGGGATAGATTTAAAAAAAGAATTGCGAGATCGATATTTTGAGGAATTAGCGCGACTAGATAAAGAATGGGAAGAGAACGGGAAAAAAGGTAGAAAGCCCATTATGATTAGTCCGACAAGATGTGCAGTCATTCTACCTGAATACATTCGTTTCATCCTTTTTGATCTGGAAGAAAATACGCGATTAGCTATGTATTTGCCTGCAGAGGGGATTTATACCCAAAATACAACGATGATCAAAAGGGTGATATCCTGGTTAGAACCAAAATTAAACAACACAAAAGCTGAGGAAGTGATTTACCATTTAACAAATAAGGCAGAGGTAAAGGAAAAAACGAACTCAAGATATTTAATACCCGTTCAAAACGGTGTATTTCATTTGAAAACGAAGAAACTAGAGCCATTTACTGCTGATTATGTGTTCACCACCAAGATTACCACACCTTACATTGAAAACCCTGTTCATCCTGTTTTAGATGGTTGGGATGTAGTGAACTGGGTGAAATCCATAGCGTGTGGAGATGTAGAAATTGAGAAACTTTTATGGCAAGTCATGAACGATGCGCTTAATGGTAACTATTCACGCAGGAAAGCTATTTTCCTTATCGGGGAAGGAAATAACGGTAAGGGAACATTCCAAGAATTGATTATGAATCTAATTGGTATGAAAAACATAGCCACATTAAAAGTAAATGAATTTGATGAGCGATTCAGACTCAGTGTACTGGAAGGGAAAACAGCAGTGATAGGTGATGATGTACCAGCAAATGTATATATAGATGATTCTTCCAATTTTAACAGTGTTGTAACGGGTGACATGGTTTCAGTCGAATTTAAAAACAAACCTATATATAACACCGTTTTTAGATGCAGCGTTATTCAATCAACCAATGGTATGCCCAAATTTAAGAATAAAACAAATGGAACGATAAGAAGGATTGTCATCGTACCTTTTAAAGCTGATTTCAACGGCAAAGCGGAAAATTTCAAAATTAAAGATGAATATATCAAACATAAACAAGTATTGCAATTTGTCTTATATAAAGCGATCAACATGGACTTTGAAGCATTCGATATTCCGAAAGTTTCCTTGCAAGAACTGGAGATATTCAAGCAGGATAATGATCCGGTTCTTGATTTTAAGCGAACCATTTTTGATGAATGGGGCATACAGGAAGTACCGAAATATATAGTTTATGGATTTTATAAAAAGTTTTGTATGGACAACGGTTATAAACATTTGGCAGATAGACAATTCCATAAACAATTTAAAACGTATTTAGGTGAGAATTGGGAAGATTCACAGAATAGATTTCGTTATGACAGTCTTATAAAATATGTTGGGGACTTGGATAAGATGAATTTAGGATTTGGGTTTCCTGATCAAGCTAAACCACAGAAAACATATAAGAAAAGTATATTTAAAGTCTTATAGTTGTAACCGAGTAACTGAAATGTAACCGAGAAAAAAATTTCGGTTACAGGATTAAAGGTTATTATATCAACGTTTATAGCCATTTTGTAACCGAGTAACCGAGATTTTACTATTTTTATATGTTTTTTAATATATGTAAAAAAGGTATGTGAGTATAAAAAATATAGAATAAGTGAAAATTTCGGTTACCAGTTACAAAGTGTGTGGAAAGCCTTGTGGGAGTAGAGCGGAAGGCTGTAACCGAGATTTATTTTTCAGTTACAGTTTCGGTTACATTTCCGGTTATTAGTTAAAAAATAGTAACCCAGGAAAAAACTTGTATGGGTGGAGGGCCGAATATATTTAAATTTATTGAGGGAGAAAATGAATAATGTATAGAAAATACGCAGATACATTGTATCTCGAATAAGGGAGGGAGTATGGATGCCAGCTATTCACTATCGATATTCAGAGTCAGAATTAAAGCAGATTCTCCAGACACTAGAAATCATCGTAGACACACGGGAACAAAAAAATCAACATGTGTTGGACTATTTCCATAAAAAGAAAGTACCATTTAAAATTCGTGGAATGAAAACCTGTGATTATTCTGCGATGATTCCCAAGAATCTAGAGATGGGTCTGACGAGGGATATTTATCTTACGGCAGGTGTGGAGAGAAAGAATGGTGTGGACGAACTGGTTGAAAGTATCAAAGACCGTACACGTTTTGAAAATGAACTCATCCGCGCATCGAAACATCCATTTGTTCTGATTGTGGAAGATGTGGAAGGGTACCAGAAGATATTAAACGGAACATACCGTAGTAAGTACGAACCAAAATCTTTATTAGGAAGTCTGAAAACTTTTGAAGTACGATATGGATTTTCTACTGTTTTTATCGATCCCATTACAACGGGGAATTACATTTATCATCATTTCTTATATATGGCTCGTGAGTTATTGAAAAAAGGATTGATTTAAGCTAGGAGGAAACATGGGCAACAAAGAGGCAGTCATTGAGCAATTGATAGAGAAAGATATATTTAAATTATGGGATGGACGAAACTTATATGAAGGGACGGAGGAGGAATTGCTGAAGCTGTTGGAAGAGGTGACGTGAAATTGCATAAAAAAGGGAACTCCTGTGAAAGAGTTCCTAAGAGGAAGGTTGGTGAACACACAAATGTTTATGCCTACTTAGTATTGCCACGCTCTTTAAACTTATACAAAATAACAAAGCAGCTAGCAAAAGCTAACTGCCCAGTAGTAGAAGAGAAAACCAAAGTAGATGTAGGGTATAACTTTTGGATACATTTGTAGGGGCTGTTAACCAGCCTATGGATAGTATGAAACAAATGTAGGATTTTACGCAGGAGGGAAAAGAATGGATGCTTGGAAAACGCTGGAACTGATGAATGAGTATGGAAAATGCAAACAATGTGGAAATGAAATCATTGGTGATGGAGAAGGAACATTAGAAGTTGAAGGTGGCCGTTTCAAACGAACTTGCAAGTGTGGATGGAATGTTGAGATTGAAGAAAAGTAGAGAAAATGTCTCGTTCATCACGCATCGGACTGTCGGGCCGAAAAATAACTTTCAGAAGCCCATCAAATTCAATTTTTAATTATTTTTGAATACCATAGGTATTTACGGAGTTAGAATCGCTTAGAAAGGATTTTGAGCGTCCTATCAGGTAGCGCAGATTTCTGGTCTCTCCAAACGTGTCCTTCACAAATAACCTCGGTATAATAAAGACAAACGAAAAGACCGAGGAGAGAATGAAATATGGACGCAAGAAAAACAAGAATTCGTATTTTAGATTTACTAGATGGTCATTGTCAGAGTTGTGAATACAATGGAGGAAAAATACATCCATACTGCACAGAAACGTGTAAGATTGGGCAGGAAATTCAGCAATTAGGAGCCAGCCTGATTACAGATGAGAAAAGTCGAGAGTATAAAACAAAAATAAAATGGGATCAAATGTGTCAAGACGTAATGGAATTAAAAAAGGAAGGCCTGTCATACGTTCAAATAGCGGAAATATTAGGGTGTAACGCGAGCACCATCCGCCAACAATTGAAAAAACGAGGACTACAATTGCATGAAAGTGTGGAAGAAATGCGGAAAGAAAGCGATGGAAAATGGGATGAGTTGTGTAAGCAAGCAGTCACTTTGCATAAGCAAGGGAAAAGTTATGAGGAAATTGCGCGTCAATTTGGATATTACGGGAATAGTTTACGTAGACAACTTATCAAACGAGGATTATATCAAACGAAAAACAAGGAGTAAGTGTGGAAGAATACGCTAGAACAATCGGAGGGATTCGATGATAGAAAGCCCAACAGGAAAACTGAAAGGCGCGACTTTTAAATATATCGAGAGTGAATTACATGGTTACGGCGATACCTTGCGCGAAATTGCATTCTTACGAAAGAATTTGATTTACTGTTCCTCGCAGGATGACGAGAATACCGGAGGTGGGAGAAGGAATATCCCAAATCGTCCAACAGAACGTATCGCAACAAAATTAACGGTACATAAAAAACTCAAACGCCTCGAAGAATTAGCGGATACGATTGAACATGTGTATGTATTGTTAGAACCAGAGAAACAAAGATTAGTCAAATTAAAATACTGGACGAAACCACAATGTAAGACTTGGGACGGAATCGCAGAAGAGCTGCACATTACCAAACGAACAGCCTTACGCTGGCGAGATGGAATTGTGTACGCAATCGCGGAAAGACTGGGAGAAAGATAAAAGATGTCACTATCATGTCACTTTTGGCTTCAAAAAATGAAGTATTATGGTAGTATGGAAAAGTGAATGGTGACGGAAATCATCTATCACAAGGAAAAAATGTATATTCTAAACGGTTCATAGTGATGGCATACAAAAAATCCGAAACCAGTAGATGGTGTAGATTGAATGAAGCCATTGAGTAAAGAGGGCATCTATTGTAGATGTTCTCTTTTTTATAGGGGCAATAAAATATCACATACCGTAATGGTTAATTTTCAAGGAGGAAGCGAAATGAGCCACTTACAAATAATCGGGAAACAAATGGTAGCAGGGTATTTTCAATTACGAGCGGAGGCGAAGCAATCCTTGGTGGCACATGCTACCCGAATTGTGGCGGGCGAGATGCTTCTTTCTTTACCAGAAGCACGTAAGACGTATACGGCAGGTGAAATCGGGGAAGAGTTAGGTGTTTCAGCGAACCTGATAGGTAGGATTGCCAATAAGCACAATCTGAAAACAGACGAATATGGAATGGAAGTCTTGGACAAGTCGAGATACAGCCATAAGCAAGTATCATCATTTTGATAGGATGAAAATGTGAAGCCGCTATGGAGGGAGTTGTTGGGGGAGTAGTGTATGAGAGGAAGGGAAGTTGTAGCTCGCAGCCATTAACAGTACAAGAAATCAGAAAGCTATATGAACAAAATAAGATTGTAAAATTCTACAAACATCGTTACTGGGCCAAGCACATTCGCTTACAAGCACTAGAGCGTGATAACTATGAATGCCAGTCGTGTAAGAGGTTAGGTAAGTACCGTAAGGGACGTAATGTACATCACATCAAAGAGTTACGAGACAGACCAGACTTAGGGTATGAGCTGGATAATCTGGAGACGCTCTGTATCCAGTGCCACAATTTCGAACATGGGAAGGAAAAGAACATCATCAAACGAGCCTGTAAGCTGGAGGATGTGGAACGATGGTAAATGGTGAGAGGAATTGGAAAGGGAGAAAGTAGAAAATGAAATGCACCCCCCGGTCTATTTTAGGGTGCAAAAAAAGTAAAGGAGGGGTGCAACGCGGAGGTTAGATTTCTAAAAATATTTTTTGTTTCTCTCGCGTGAGGGGGGGGATAAAAAAGGTGAGGAGTGGCAACTGTGGAAAGAGTGTATCATCTGCAAAGTAAGGGGGAGATGAGGAGTCATGGATCAGGGGAAAATCCTTCGTGAATGCGCGTATGGTGCGTATTTGAACGGAATGAAGTATAAAGATATTGCGGAAAAATATAAGGTTTCCATGCATACAGTCAAGTCATGGAAACAGCGATATAACTGGAAAAGAGAGGGTGCATACAACATGAAAAAGGATGCAAGGCAGCAAACAAGGATGCACACAAAACAAAGAGCTAACAGGGATGCCTTGCAAGAGACCATATACCAGGATCTATTGCATCAATTACAAGGAAATAAGATATCGGGTGCACATTATACCGATTTAGTAGCCGATTATATGGCTCTTTGGAATATCAAAAACAATCTGATTGCGGATATTGAAGAACGTGGTGTCGTTGTGGAATGGTCAAATGGGAACAGGCAAGGAAAAAAGAAAAACGATAGTGTGAATGAGTTAAATAAAACAAATGCTCAAATGACAAAGTTGCTTGCTGAACTGGGGTTAAAAGCAACAGAGTTTGAAAAGGATGAAGACGATGAAACCCCAGACGTATAAGTTTCATCCATATATCGATGCGTACATGGATATGGTGGGAAGTGGCCAAGTTCGTGCGTGTAAGGAACAAAAACAACTGATGCAACTCGTAAAAGAAACACTCCAAGACCCGAATGTTTGGATAGATGGGGAAGCGATTGAAGATAGTGTAGAGGTACCGAAGCCCTATTTTCCTTTTGAATTATTCCCGTGGCAAAAATTTGTGAATGCTTGTATATTTGGTGTCCGTTATAAAGACTCAGGGCGTTTGGTCTGGAATCAAATGTTAATTTTGATGGGACGCGGCGGTGGGAAAAATGGGTATGCTGGTTATTTGAATT